>DBFJSK010000565.1:0-5804 GCA_048403675.1 Tannerellaceae bacterium
ACGAAGCAGCCTTTATTACGCAGCTATTTTCTTTGCCTGCCCGGCGGCTAATCTCCGCCCCCTCTACTTTGTACTCCGATTCCATTGGCAAAAAAGAAAATAAAAACCTCGCCTTTCCCTTATTTCCTGCGAAGGAAAAGGGAAAGGCGAGGAATATAATAGAGAACGGATTCCGAAAGCAGCCTCCTTACAATCTATTTAAAAAAGAAGCGGAACAAATCATTACCGTTGGCATAAATCAATAAGCCGAACAAAATCACCATACCCACCATCTGAGCATATTCCAGGAACTTATCGCTCGGTTTGCGCCGGGCCACTACTTCGTAAATGAGGAACATCACATGGCCGCCGTCGAGCATCGGAATCGGCAAAATATTCATAAAGGCCAGGATGATAGACAAGAAAGCCGTCCGCTCCCAGAAAATCTTCCAATCCCATACGGAAGGAAACAAACCGCCGATCGTGCCGAAACCGCCCAGGCTGGACGCCCCCTCTTTGGTAAATACATACTTCATATCGTTTACATACCCTTTCAAGGTATTGATACCCAAGCGCACACCAGCCGGGAAAGATTCGAAGAAACCATACTTGCGGGTAACCGTAGGATACAAATCCTGCGGTAACATTGCCCGTATTCCCATCCGACCTGCCGTATCGGTGGTCAGCGTGAGCGACGCAGGCTGTCCGTTGCGATACAAACCGACCTCGATCTGCTCCTGTTTATGCTGCGCCAGCATTCCCGACACATCCTCGAAAGTAGGCGTAATCGTACCGTTGATCGATACGATGCTGTCGCCGGGCTGCAAACCGGCCAGCGCAGCGGGCGTGTCCTGGCCTTCCACACTGCGTACAACCATCGGAAACCGGAAAGGATCGGCAAAGCCTTTCCCTTCGCGCATGCACCGTTGCATCATATCCTCCGGAATGGCGATCACCGTTTGCACACCGTCGCGAAGCACCGTTACCTGACGGGCTTCCACCACCTTGCGGAAACAATCGCTGTCGAAACGTTCCAAGTCGGCGTTATCGGCTTTGAGCAAAATATCCCCGTCGCGGAAACCGATGTTCTGGAAAGTTTCGCTGTAGTACATGCCCATCTTCATATTTTTCAACGGCAGATAGGTATCGCCCCAGGTAAAGAGGATCATCGAATAAATAAACAAAGCCAAGAGGAAGTTGAATACCACCCCGGCCACCATAATCATCAGCCGTTGTCCGGCCGGTTTCGTACGAAATTCGTAAGGTTTGGGGGGCTGAGCCATCTGCTCGCGATCCATGCTTTCGTCGATCATGCCCGCTATTTTGCAATAACCGCCTAAGGGCAACCAACCGATACCATATTCCGTATCGCTATTTTTAGGTTTGTATTTGAACAAGGAAAACCAGGGATCGAAGAAAAGATAAAATTTTTCCACCCGCACTTTGAAAATCCGAGCAAAGATAAAATGTCCGAACTCGTGGACAAGTACCAATATCGATAAGCTCAGAATAAGTTGCAGGGCCTTAATTAAAAATGTCTCCATTTATCGTTTTGTTTTGTTTTAAATAATTACTAAAAGAAACCGGCCGCGATGCGCCGCGCTTCGGAATCGGTAGCTACATAATCCTCGTAGGTGGGCGAAGCGATGAAAGGCGTTTTGGCCATCGTCTGTTCAATCACGTCGCTCATTTGCAGAAAACCGATCTGCTCCTTCAGAAAAGCGGCTACCACCACTTCGTTGGCCGCATTCAGGATACACGGCATATTTCCTCCCTGCCGCACGGCGTCGAAAGCAAAAGCCAGGTTGCGGAAACGCTCCTTGTCCGGCTGCTCGAACGTCAGCGTGGCATACTGCCGGAAATCCAGCCGGGGCGCCGGGCTTTTGAGCCGTACCGGATAGGAAAAAGCGTAAGCGATAGGCAACTTCATATCGGGAATACCCAATTGCGCCATCACGGCTCCGTCCTCAAACTGCACCATCGAGTGAATAACCGATTGCGGATGCACCAGGATCTCGATCTCGTCGGGCGTGACGCCGAATAACCATTTCGCTTCGATCATCTCGAAACCTTTATTCATCAGGGAAGCCGAATCGATGGTGATTTTCGCGCCCATCGACCAGTTGGGATGTTTCAGGGCGGCGGCCGGAGTTACCTGGCGAAGCTGCTCATACGTTTTCGTCCGGAAAGGGCCGCCCGAGGCCGTCAACAATATTTTTTCTACCGGATTATGTTGTTCACCGGCTAAACATTGAAAAATAGCCGAATGTTCGGAATCGACCGGCAAAATAGGCACCTGGTGCTCGGCGGCCAGCCGCATCACCAGTTCGCCGGCCACGACCAGCGTTTCTTTGTTGGCCAGCGCGATGGCCTTGCCGGCCCGGATAGCCGAAAGGGTGGGTTGCAAACCGGCATATCCCACCATGGCGGTCAGTACCATGTCGATGGGTTCCGACTTGACGACCTGGTTGATGGCTTCCGAACCAGCCCACACCTTGATGGGCAGATCTTCGAGCGCCTCTTTCAGTTCGGCATATTTCTGGGGGTTGGCTATCACGACTACTTCGGGCATGTAGTGGCGGGCCTGGTCGATCAATTTGTCCACCGAGTTGTGCGCCGCCAAGGCGTACACTTCGAAAAGATCGGGATGGCTGCTCACTACCTCCAAGGCCTGGGTTCCGATGGAACCGGTCGAACCTAATATCGCTAGTTGTCTTTTCATGGGGTTAAAAAGCTATATATTCTTCGGGATTGACCGGACTGCCTTTATACCATAGCTCGAAATGCAGGTGGGGGCCGGTGGAAAGCCGGCCGGTGTTGCCTACCAGTGCGATGGCTTCACCGGCCACGACACGGTCGCCGGCTTCTTTGAGCAGCAGTTCGTTATGTTTGTATATCGAAAGAAAACCGTTTTTGTGTTGTACCTGAATCACATTTCCGTAATTGGGATCGAAACCGGTAAAAACGACTGTACCGTCGAGCGTAGCGACCACGCTTTCTTTCGGGGCGGCTACCAGATCGACACCGAAATGACGCGCATCGGCTTCGTAGCGGGCCGACACCACGCCGTTGACGGGTTTATAAAAGAACACGCCTTCGGTCGGCACGGCATTGGGGTTGAGTACCGTCAGGTTGTATTTCTCTTCTTCTTCGAAATTCTTTACAAATTCGGTTTCTTCTTTTGCGCGCGGGATCTCGTAATTGGGATTGACCTGGGCCAGCGAATCGATCTGGCGGATCGAATCGATGGGAAGCGTACCCGATAGGATACCGGCTACGTTATCGAGGTAGAGCGATTGCACGGCGATCATCCGTTCGAGCGAATCGGCCCGGAGCGCATTCTGCATGATTTCTTTGCGGATTTCCACATCGAGATAACCGGGCAGGTAGTTGCGAATCGGGGTCTTGATGATGATCAGGGCCGTGAAAGCGATCAGGAAAAAGGCGAACACCGCCAGGCTGACAAAGGCCGAAAGCTGCGACAGGCGGAAAGCCCATACCTCCTCCAGCGTGCTTTCGTTGATGAACGAGAGCTTGTATTTAAACCGTATCCGGTGCCAGAATGATTTTTTATTTTTCTTTTTCTGCTTGCGTGCCATGCGGGTGGGTTATAGGGTTACAAATCGAGCAAGCCGTCGGGCAGGGAAACCACGAGGCGCTTCGTCGGATGGTCGGCGTTGGTAATCAGTTCGTCGGCGGCGGGCAGCAGCCATTCTTCGCCGTCGCGGTCGATTTTAAGCAAGACGTTGAGGGTGGTGTCATCCACATCGGTAATGCGCCCCAGCTCGCCGTACCGCGGATCGGCCACGGTATAACCGATCAGGCTGTCCCAGGTTATATCGCCGATCAGGTTGCTTTCTTCCACCTCGTCGAGGGGATAGTATACCTCGCGCCCGGCAAATTCGCGGGCCGCCTCTTCGGTATCGATTTTTTCCAGTTTGACCAGGGTGACCGTATCCGACTTATAGCGGTATTCTTCGATAAAGAAGGGTACCAGAATCCCGTCGATCTCCACCACGACGTAAGGATCGTCGGAGTCGTCGAACACGTCGCTCGTCGTCACCAGAGCCAGTTCGCCCTTGATGCCGTGCGGTTTGGCAAATTGCCCGATTTTGAAAACCTCTTCCGGTTGTATCATGTCTTTTTCTTTATTTTAAAGCCGGGTGATCCGGGCGCCGAGCCGGGCCAGCCGTTTGTCTATATCCTGGTATCCCCGGTCGATCTGGTCGATATTGTGTATCCGGCTGGTTCCTTCCGCGCTCAGGGCGGCAATCAAAAGGGCGATGCCGGCCCGAATATCGGGCGATACCAGGGTGGCGCTCCGCAATTTGAACCGGTTGCCCAGTCCGATCACGGTAGCCCGGTGGGGATCGCAAAGAATAATCTGCGCTCCCATTTCAATCAATTTATCGACAAAGAACAGGCGGCTTTCGAACATTTTCTGGTGAATCAGCACGCTGCCTACGGCTTGCGTGGCTACTACCAGGAATACGCTCAGCAAGTCCGGCGTCAGTCCCGGCCAGGGAGCGTCGGCTATCGTCATGATCGAACCGTCGATAAAGGTATCGATTTCGTAGGAATCGTGGGTAGGCACATGGATGTCGTCGCCCTCTTGTTCGACCGTGATGCCCAGGCGGCGGAAGGCATCGGGAATGATGCCCAGTTTGTCGTATCCCGTATTTTTAATGGTGATATCCGAGCCGGTCATGGCGGCCATGCCGATAAAGCTGCCTACCTCGATCATATCCGGCAGGATGGTATGTTCGGCTCCGTGAAGCCTTTCCACCCCTTCGATGGTGAGCAGGTTCGAACCGACCCCCGAAATGCGGGCGCCCATCTGGTTCAACAGCGCGGAGAGTTGTTGCAAATAAGGTTCGCAGGCCGCGTTGTATATCGTGGTCGTGCCTTCGGCCAGTACGGCGGCCATCAGGATATTGGCGGTACCCGTCACCGACGCTTCGTCGAGCAGCATATAAGCTCCTTTCAGCCGCGGGGCTTCGACTTCGTACACCTGGCGCTGGGCATCATACCGGAAGGTAGCGCCGAGCTTCTGGATTCCCACAAAATGGGTATCAAGCCGGCGGCGCCCGATCTTATCGCCTCCGGGTTTGGGGATAAGGGCTTTTCCGAAACGGGCTACCAGCGGGCCTACAATCAGGACGGAACCGCGCAGGCAGGTACTTTTGCGAAGAAATTCTTCGGTATGGAGATAATCCAGGTCGATCGCGTCGGCCTGAAAAGTATAGGTGTCGGAGGCGGGATGTTCCACTTTTACCTGCATATCGCGTAAAAGCTGGATCAGGTTATTGACGTCGAGAATATCGGGCACATTATGAATGACCACCTTTTCCGGCGTCAGCAACGTGGCGCAGATCACCTCCAGGGCTTCGTTTTTCGCGCCTTGCGGAACGATTTCTCCCGACAGCCGGTAGCCGCCTTCTATCACAAACGAACTCATCGGCCTTTGCGGGTAAAGTTTTTCTTCGGAGCGGGCGTGGTGCGAGCCAGAATGTCGCGGCTTTCGGCCAGCTTATGCACTTCTTCGTCGAGCACGATAGCGCCTTCGGAAAGTTCGTCGAGGTCTTTGAATATTTTCCGGTCGTCAACGCTTTCCTTGTTCCAAGTCAGGAAAGATTTCTTCATTTGGTTAGCCAGCATGCGGATAAGCTGATCTTTTTCCACGCCCGATTCGAACTCGGTCGCTTTGCGGATCATCAGCTCCAGCGTTTTGCCGTAATGCCGGTAGCGGATACGGCCGTTGCTATAGGGAATACGCGGCGGCCGGCTGTACAAGTCCTCCTTGCGCACAATTTCATACGGATAAT
>DBFJSK010000566.1:0-5825 GCA_048403675.1 Tannerellaceae bacterium
GTGTTGTTGTGTCTCAGTTGCACCGTTCTCCGGGTGTATTCTTCGGACAGAGTACGCACGCGAACGGTACGAAATTGTATTCGGCACGTATCATTCCGTTTAAAGGTTCCTGGATCGAATTTGCAACCGACATCAATAATGTGATGTATGCTTATATCGATCGCAAAAAGAAATTGCCGGTTACAACCTTACTGAGAGCGATTGGTTTTGAAAGCGATAGAGATATTCTGGAAATCTTCAATCTGGCCGAAGAGGTAAAGGTGACCAAAGCCAACCTGAAAAAAATGATCGGCCGTAAGCTGGCTGCCCGCGTACTGAAAACCTGGGTGGAGGATTTCGTGGATGAAGACACGGGAGAAGTGGTTTCTATTGAACGTAATGATGTCATTATCGACCGTGAATCGGTATTAGACAATGATAATATCGAAGCCATCTTGGAATCGGGTACGCAGAATATCCTGCTGCACCGGGAAGACCAGAACCTGTCGGACTATGCCATCATTTATAATACGCTCCAAAAAGATCCCAGTAACTCGGAAAAAGAGGCTGTGTTGTATATTTACCGTCAGCTTCGAAATGCCGAACCGGCTGATGAAGCCAGCGCACGGGAAGTTATCACGAACCTGTTCTTTTCCGAAAAGCGGTATGATCTGGGTGAAGTAGGGCGTTACCGGATTAATAAAAAGTTGGGCCTTTCTACCAGTGAGGATATAAAGGTTTTGACAAAAGAAGATATAATCGAGATCATCAAATACCTGATCGAGTTGATTAACTCGAAAGCGATTGTGGATGATATCGACCATTTAAGTAACCGTCGTGTGCGTACGGTGGGCGAACAACTGTATAACCAGTTTGGGATCGGTTTGGCCCGTATGTCGCGTACGGTTCGCGAACGGATGAATGTCCGCGATAATGAAGTGTTTACTCCGATCGATTTGATTAATGCGAAGACGATTTCTTCGGTGGTCAATTCTTTCTTCGGGACGAATGCTTTGTCGCAGTTTATGGACCAGACCAACCCGTTGGCGGAAATTACGCATAAACGTCGTTTGTCGGCGCTGGGGCCGGGTGGTTTGTCTCGCGAACGGGCCGGTTTTGAAGTGCGCGACGTACACTATACACATTACGGTCGTCTTTGTCCGATCGAAACGCCGGAAGGGCCGAATATCGGTTTGATTTCTTCCCTCTGTGTGTATGCTAAAATTAATGACCTGGGCTTTATCGCTACCCCTTACCGGAAAGTAGTGGAGGGTCAGGTGGATTTCTCGGACGAGGGATTGCAATATTACACGGCCGAGGAAGAAGAAGAAATGACGATTGCCCAGGGGAATGCGCCGCTCGACGATAACGGCCGTTTTGTACGCGATCGGGTAAAGGCTCGTTTTGAAGCCGACTTCCCGGTAGTGCCTCCTTCTTCTATCGACTTGATGGACGTGGCGCCGCAGCAGATTGCTTCGATTGCCGCTTCCTTGATTCCTTTCTTGGAACATGATGATGCGAACCGCGCTTTGATGGGTTCGAACATGATGCGCCAGGCTGTGCCTTTGTTGCGTACGGATGCGCCGATTGTAGGAACTGGTATTGAAGCTCAGGTAGCGCGCGATTCGCGTACGCAGATTATGGCGGAACGGGAAGGCGAAGTCGTTTTCGTGGATGCTACTTGCATTAAAATTAAATACGACCGCACGGAAGATGAAGAATTCGTCAGCTTTGAAGATGCTGTGAAGACCTATAACATTCCGAAGTGGCGTAAAACGAACCAGAGTACGACGGTCGATTTGCGTCCTATTTGCCACCGGGGACAGCGGGTGAAAGCCGGCGATATTCTGACTGAAGGCTATTCTACCCAACAGGGTGAGTTGGCGCTCGGACGGAATGTGAAGGTGGCGTATATGCCTTGGAAGGGGTATAATTATGAGGATGCCATCGTGTTGAACGAACGTATGGTTCGCGAGGACTTCTTTACTTCGGTACATGTGGACGAATATATTCTGGAGGTGCGTGAAACGAAACGTGGTATGGAGGAACTGACTTCCGATATTCCCAACGTCAGCGAAGAAGCGACCAAGGATTTGGACGAAAAAGGTATCGTGAGAGTGGGTGCTCGTATTGAACCGGGCGATATCCTGATAGGTAAGATTACACCGAAGGGCGAATCGGATCCGTCGCCGGAAGAAAAATTATTGCGTGCTATTTTCGGTGATAAGGCGGGTGACGTGAAAGATGCTTCCTTGAAAGCGACGCCGTCGTTGCGCGGGGTGGTAATCGAGACGGCTTTATTCTCGAAAGCCGTTAAAAAACGGAAGTCCCGACTGACCGACAAGGCGATTCTGCCGAAACTCGATGAAGAGTACGAACAGAAAATGGCGGATCTGAAGAATCTCCTGGTTGAAAAGTTGTTGGTATTGACCAATGGCAAGGTTTCGCAGGGTGTGAAGGATTATATGAATGCCGAAATCATTGCGAAGGGAGCGAAGTTTACGCGCAAAGCCTTGGAAGAACTGGATTACAATGCTATTCAGGTGAGCAAATGGACGGCGGATGCTCCGAAGAATGAATTGATTAAGCAGGTGATCCTGAATTACCTGAAGAAATATAAAGAACTGGATGCCGAACTGCGCCGGAAGAAATTCGACCTCACTATCGGTGACGAATTGCCTACCGGTATCGTGCAGATGGCGAAAGTGTATATTGCCAAGAAGCGTAAAATACAAGTCGGAGATAAAATGGCCGGTCGCCACGGTAATAAGGGTATCGTATCCAAGATTGTGCGTCAGGAAGACATGCCGTTCCTGGAAGACGGTACACCGGTGGATATTTGTTTGAACCCGCTGGGTGTGCCTTCGCGTATGAACCTCGGACAGATTTTCGAGGCCGTATTGGGATGGGCCGGACGTTCGTTGGATGTGAAGTTCGCCACGCCGATTTTCGACGGAGCTACGCTCGACGATCTGAACGCATGGACGGACAAGGCCGGTATTCCCCGGTATGGTAAGACTTATCTGTATGACGGTGGCACGGGCGAACGCTTCGACCAGCCGGCTACAGTGGGGGTTACTTACTTCTTGAAACTGGGCCACATGGTTGATGACAAAATGCATGCTCGTTCGATCGGCCCGTATTCTTTGATTACGCAACAGCCGTTAGGTGGTAAAGCGCAATTCGGTGGTCAGCGTTTCGGAGAAATGGAAGTCTGGGCACTGGAGGCTTTCGGTGCCGCTCATATTTTGCAGGAGATCCTGACCATCAAGTCCGACGACGTGGTAGGCCGTTCCAAAGCTTACGAAGCCATTGTGAAGGGCGATCCGATGCCGCAGCCGGGTATCCCCGAATCGTTGAATGTGTTGCTGCATGAACTGAGAGGTCTTGGTTTAAGTTTCACTCTGGATTAATTCAACTACAATCTAGTCAGAGAGGGAGAGGTTTCTGCCTTCCCTCTTTGGCTAATCATATGATAACTCTTTATAAATAAAACATATGGCCTTTAGAAAAGAAAACAAGATAAAGAGTAACTTTTCAAAAATAACCATCGGTTTGGCATCCCCTGAAGAGATTCTCGAAAACTCCAGCGGTGAAGTGTTGAAACCGGAAACGATCAACTATCGTACCTATAAACCTGAACGCGACGGTTTGTTCTGCGAACGCATTTTCGGCCCGATCAAGGACTACGAATGCCATTGCGGAAAATACAAACGGATTCGTTACAAGGGAATTGTCTGCGATCGTTGCGGGGTGGAAGTTACGGAAAAGAAAGTGCGTCGCGAACGGATGGGACACATCCATTTGGTCGTACCCGTTGCGCATATCTGGTACTTCCGTTCGCTCCCCAACAAGATCGGGTATTTGCTGGGTTTGCCCACAAAGAAACTCGATTCTATCATTTACTATGAACGTTACGTTGTTATACAGCCGGGCTGTGTAGATACAGTAGCCGAATTGGATTTGTTGTCGGAAGAAGAATACCTGCAAATCCTGGATAATCTGCCGAAAGAAAACCAATTGCTGGAGGACACCGATCCCAACAAGTTTATTGCTAAGATCGGGGCCGAAGCCGTTTACGATCTGCTTTCCCGTCTGGATCTGGATTCGCTTTCGTACGAACTGCGTCACCGGGCCAGCACCGATAGTTCGCAGCAACGTAAGAACGAAGCTTTGAAACGTCTGCAGGTGGTGGAATCCTTCCGCGCTTCCCGTGGTCGCAACAAACCGGAATGGATGATCGTAAAGGTTGTTCCTGTTATTCCGCCCGAACTGCGTCCGTTGGTACCGCTGGATGGCGGCCGCTTTGCTACCTCCGACTTGAATGATTTGTATCGCCGGGTGATTATTCGTAATAATCGTCTGAAACGACTGATCGATATCAAGGCGCCCGAAGTTATTTTACGTAATGAAAAACGTATGCTTCAGGAAGCTGTCGACTCTTTGTTCGATAACTCCCGTAAATCGAGCGCTGTAAAAACGGATGCCAACCGGCCGTTGAAATCGCTTTCCGATAGCTTGAAAGGAAAACAGGGACGTTTCCGTCAGAACTTGTTGGGTAAACGTGTCGACTATTCGGCCCGTTCGGTTATCGTGGTAGGCCCGGAACTTAAAATGCACGAATGCGGTTTGCCTAAGAACATGGCGGCCGAACTTTATAAACCGTTTGTTATCCGCAAACTGATTGAACGCGGTATCGTAAAAACGGTAAAATCCGCAAAGAAAATTGTCGATCGGAAAGAGCCGGTGGTATGGGATATTCTGGAATATGTGATGAAAGGGCATCCCGTCCTGTTGAACCGTGCCCCGACGCTTCACCGTTTGGGTATCCAGGCTTTCCAGCCGAAACTGATCGAAGGAAAAGCCATTCAGTTGCACCCGCTCGCTTGTACGGCCTTCAATGCCGACTTCGACGGCGACCAGATGGCTGTTCACTTGCCGCTGGGAAATGAAGCTGTGTTGGAAGCACAGATGTTGATGCTTGCTTCGCACAACATCCTGAACCCGGCTAACGGGGCGCCTATCACCGTGCCTTCGCAGGATATGGTGTTAGGTTTGTATTATATCACCAAGCTTCGTGGCGGAGCCAAGGGCGAAGGTCTGGTATTTTACGGGCCCGAAGAAGCAACGATTGCCTATAACGAAAAACAAGTCGATATTCATGCGAAGATCAAAGTCTATGTGAATGATATCGATGAAAACGGCGCTCCGGTCAACCGGATGGTGGAAACTTCGGTAGGCCGTTTGATGGTTAACGAATATGTGCCGGAAGAAGTAGGCTATATCAATGAAGTATTGGGTAAAAAGGCCCTGCGTGATATTATCGGTAAGGTAATCAAGACCTGCGGGGTAGCCCGTACGGCCCAGTTCCTCGATGATATCAAGAACCTGGGATATTATATGGCCTTTAAGGGCGGTCTGTCCTTCAACCTGGCCGACGTTTTGATTCCGCCTGAAAAAGACGCTTTGGTAAAAGAAGGCTACGACGAGGTGGAACAGATCATGAACAACTACAACATGGGGTTCATTACCAATAATGAACGTTACAACCAGATTATCGATACCTGGACCCATGTGAACAGCAAATTGTCGAATATCCTCATCAACCAGTTGACGCACGATAATGACGGATTCAACTCTATCTATATGATGATGGATTCCGGCGCCCGTGGTTCGAAAGAACAGATTCGTCAGTTGTCGGGTATGCGTGGTTTGATGGCCAAGCCGCAGAAGAGTGGGGCAGAAGGCGGACAGATCATTGAAAACCCGATCTTGTCGAACTTTAAGGAAGGCTTGTCGGTGTTGGAGTACTTTATCTCCACCCACGGTGCTCGTAAAGGTTTGGC
>DBFJSK010000567.1:0-2838 GCA_048403675.1 Tannerellaceae bacterium
ATTCACCTTCCGAGTAGAGGTAACTGTCGGCGGCGGGTTGGTTTTTAGAAATAGCGGAGGTATAGAGTGAGAATTGCTGCAAATAAAGCCGGGCGCCGTTTTTTATTTCAACCGATCCGTTGCCCAGCGTAAGTTCGCGCCCCCAAGAAGCACCTTCGATTCTCAATTCGCCTTGAACCAGTGCATCACGCCCCGCACCCGGTACGCCGTGCGACCAGCATGCGGATGTTCCCCAGCCGCCGGTTCCGCTGAAAAGACTATAGCGGCAGGCCATGCCGTGGGCATAGACACTGTCGAGGGCATAAAATCCGCCGGCCGTAGGGGTGGCGGTTGCAACGCGCAAGGTGAGCGAAGTAGGATCACCCCCGATCTGCACATGATTTTTGGCATAAGCAAGGGGATAAGAAAGCGTGTAATGGTTGGTAGGTATCTCGCATATCGGGTAGTCGGTAAGGCTGTTTTGAGGGCGATGCGTGCTTAGTAAAAGGTTCTCCCCTTTCATCAAGTCGTAGGCGGCATACCGGAAATGAATTTGGATATCCGTATGCCAGGCAGAGGGGGCCGAATCAAAGCGGAGGGTGCCGCCCGGCTCTATTTTCAGCGAGTAGGGGCCTGCTTGATTGGCGATTCCGGCGTCGGCCGCATTGAAAAGAGAGAGAGGGCCTTCGGTGGCATACCCCCAGGTGTCGGTCGGCAGGCCGCTAAAGGTTTGCAGGCGGAAAGTATCGCGAACCATCGGGTTGGCGCTGCTTTTTACGAAGCTGGCCCAACCGGCCGGGGCCGGAATCTGTGCCGGAGCGATAGGAGCGGTCAGGAGAAACCCGGTGATGCAAAGGAAGGGAAAGAGAGGGGGTAACGGTTTCTTTTTCATAGGAAATAGGTCTTTATCCGGTTATTTGTGTTACAAATGTAGGGAAATAATTGAAATAATATATCTTTGTGGTATGAAAGAATTTATTATATCCGAAGCGCAAACGGAAAAGGCAGTCCTGGTAGGACTGGTAACGCCCGAGCAGAACGAGCAAAAGGTAAAAGAGTATCTCGACGAATTGGCTTTCCTGGCCGATACGGCTGGAGCCGAAACGGTGAAAAAATTCTGGCAAAAGCTGGATTATCCGAATCCGGTGACTTTTGTGGGTACCGGCAAATTGCAGGAAATAAAGGAATATGTGGTGGAGAACGAAATCGGACTGGTGATTTTCGACGATGAACTTTCGGCCAAACAGCTCAGAAACATCGAAAAAGAATTGCAGGTAAAGATTCTTGACCGGACGAATCTCATTCTCGATATTTTCGCGCGGCGTGCCCAAACGGCGCATGCCAAAACACAGGTGGAATTGGCCCAATACAAATATATGTTGCCTCGCCTGACCCGTTTATGGACTCACTTGGAGCGGCAACGGGGTGGCGTAGGCATGCGCGGGCCGGGGGAAACCCAGCTCGAAACGGATAAGCGGATTATCCTGGATAAAATCGCGAAGTTGAAACGGGATCTGGTCGATATTGACAAGCAAAAAAGCGTGCAGCGCAAGAATCGCGGGAAGATGGTGCGGGTAGCGTTGGTAGGCTATACGAACGTAGGCAAATCCACTTTGATGAATCAACTGAGCAAAAGCGAGGTGTTTGCCGAAAATAAGTTGTTCGCTACCCTCGATACCACCGTTCGGAAAGTGATTATCGAGAACCTTCCGTTTCTATTGTCGGATACGGTGGGGTTCATTCGCAAACTGCCTACCGAACTGGTCGAATCGTTCAAATCGACGCTCGACGAGGTGCGGGAAGCCGATTTGCTGGTGCACGTAGTGGATATTTCGCATCCGGCGTTTGAGGAACAGATCGAAGTGGTGAATAAAACATTGGCTGAAATCGATAAAACCGAAAAACCCATGATTATGGTGTTTAATAAAGTAGACGCCTTTTCGTTCGTTCCCAAAGAGGAAGACGATCTGACGCCTCGTAGCCGCGAGAATATCGATCTGGATGAACTGAAACGTACCTGGATGGGTAAATTGCAGGATAACTGCATTTTTATCTCAGCCAAAGAACGTACGAATATCGATGCGTTGAAAGCGTTGCTGTATGAAAAAGTGAAGCAAATTCACGTCACTCGTTTCCCCTACAACGACTTTCTTTTCCAGCAGTACGACGACGAGCCTTACGCCGACGAATAAAGGGCTGCGGGTACGATATAATAGAGAAATAGACTGGATAATACTTTAACCGATGAATAAAAAGAGAAATCTCCGCGCCGACGAGGTGGCCGTATTGCAAGCCCAGTTTTGCCGTGCCGACGACTGGAGCCAGGTATGGGTACCCGAGGTTTTCGATTCTGACTATGTGCACCATGTCCGTTTTTCCGGCCGGGTGGAATTAGGCGCTTTCCGGAAAGCATTTGAATTGCCGGGGGGCCTTGTCAAACATAGCGGTCTGAGGCATGTGACGTTGCATAACTGCTCGCTGGGCGACGATGTGTTGATTGAAAACGTACAGAACTATATTGCCAATTACCACATTGGCGACGGCTGTTTCATCCAGCATATCAATGTGATGCTGGTGGAGGGAAAGGCTACGTTCGGTAACAACGTAGCCGTTTCCGTTCTGAACGAGACGGGGGGGCGTGAAGTGCTAATTTACGATGAATTATCGGCTTCGTTGGCGTATGTCATCGCTTTGTACCGGCATCGTCCCGCTTTGATCGGGCGCCTTCAGGCCATGATCGCGCAGTATACCGAGCGTGTCAGCGCTACGTATGGTACGATAGGTTGCGGCGTGAAGATTGTCAATACCGGTACGATCCGGAATGTGAAAATCGGCGACTCGGCGACGATCGAGAACTCT
>DBFJSK010000568.1:0-3002 GCA_048403675.1 Tannerellaceae bacterium
GTTTGGCTCCTGGCGTAAGTATGGTCTTTACGGTCGAAACTACGGAACCTTTGGAAAAAAGCAGTCAGATTCTTCCGTGGGGCGGCAATCGGTCGATGTTTTCGGTTACTGTAGAAGAAACAACCATCGATTTTGCCGACGTATTCGCTCCTCTGCACCGGGACGGCCGGCTGCTGGCTTTAGGCGACGCTTATCTGGAGGAAGCTACGCGGGAAAAAAGCGATTTCATCTGGGGAGAAAACAAACCTTTCCGGTATACGATCAATCCGGTAAAAAAGAAGCATACCTGGAATTCGCCGAAAAAAGCGCCGGTGCTTTATCATTTGCAAGCCCGGGGAAGCGTACTTTACGGAAGTAACACTTATCTGGAGGAATTGAAGAAAGAGAGCGCCTTGAATAAGGTCGGTCTGAATATTTTTATTTGATAATACATAACACGATAACGCATGAAAACATTAGTCTATCAGATAGAAGCCATTACCAACCTTCAGGTAGGAAACGGTGAAATCAATATGGGGGTAGTGGATAATCTTATCCAGCGGGATGCAGCTACCGGGATGCCGAACATCCATGCTTCCAGTTTGAAAGGAGCACTTCGCGAGCATTGCATTCATTTGATAAAGCCGGAATTCATTCGTCATATTTTCGGCAGTTCGCCTGACGAATTGGATGTGCGGGAAGCCGGGAATTTTCGTTTTTTCAATGCCGATTTATTGAGTATGCCGGTGCGCAGCGACAAGGCTCCTTTCCTGATGGCCACTTGTCCGTTGTTAGTGAACGACTATTTAACCAAACGGGAGCTTTTCGGCTTGCCGGTAACGGAAACGGAAATGCAAGAAGTAAAGAATATCTTGCAACAAGCTCAAAAAGGCGTTCCGGTTGTAGTTTGTTCGCCCCAACAGGGCGCCTACATAGAGGATTTGGATCGTAAAGCGGTATTTATCGGCGAAAAGTTCGATACCAGTTTGTTTACCTCCTGGGTAGGAAGTCCGGCCGTACTCTTGCATGACGAGGACTTCAGTATGCTTTGCGATGATGACCATTTACCCGTTATGGCGCGTAATAATCTGACGAAAGGGCGGGAAAATTTGTGGTATGAACAGGTATTGCCCCGGTTTAGCCGGCTCTATTTCTTTGTTTTGGCTTCCGAAGCAGAGAATTGTTTACAAGCTTATCAGAAAGCGATAAAAAATAAGTTGGTGCAGATTGGCGCGAATGCTACTGTGGGATATGGTTACTGCTTGCTTACGCGAGGTGATGAATATATCCAAAAAAGGGAGGAGTTATGAAAATAGATAAGTGGATTAAATCGGCCGAAGTTGTGCTTGAAGCGGTAGGCATCGTACAGGATGGCCAGTATCCGAAAGCGTATAAAGGATATATTTCTTCGTTGAGCGCTTCTATTATCCAGTCGGGCTTGATGCCTGCCCTTGTATTTTACGAAGAAAAGGGGGCTGATGCCGAGAATAACCGGACATTGGTAGTGGAGGCAATCCTTGGGATACTGAGGGAGGAGAAAATTATACCGGCTGATTATCAGGGTGGTTTGTCGGATTATGTAATGACTTGCGGGGATAAAAAGGAACTCTTACGATGTATAAACCAAGCGTTGATTAGCTTGAAATTGGCTATACGGATGTATGCATCGAGCGATGAGGTGTATAGGCAGGAGGCTGGCGACCCGAAGGGACAAAAGGTAGGGAGTGAGGCTGGTGAAAGGGGAACCGGTTTATCCGGAAGAGTAGAGGAGGCCCCGCTTCAGGAAGAGGTAACCGACTTGTATAAATATGAATGGAAGGTTAATAAATATGCTAACGTGGGTTGGTTGTATTATCGGGAGTTTTACCGGGATTTCGTGAAGAAGAAGGTGACGATTCTTTATCGGGAGAGTAAAGAGAAGAGCTTGGATAACAACTTTCGGTGGGTAAAGCAGCAGATGAAGAAAAGAGAATATAAAAAAGAGGGTCAAATTGAATGGACGGCCGATCGTCAGG
The DNA here is from genome assembly GCA_048403675.1 of Tannerellaceae bacterium. GTDB lineage: Bacteria > Bacteroidota > Bacteroidia > Bacteroidales > Tannerellaceae > Parabacteroides. The sequence goes on from DBFJSK010000568.1 coordinate 1,995, forward strand.
AATTGCTTTTTTTGAAAAAGAGCCGTGTTATCTGTAATTCTCGTTTGGGAAATTTTTCCAGGGCGAATGAACGTATTATCAATTTACTAAAGAAGATGAATAGGCAGGCTTGCTTTGTACAGGATAGGCAGGGAGCAAGCAGAAGATTGTATAGTTATGAGTTTTTTACTTTGAAAACTTTGTATCCCGGCTTGTTGATCGGGTCGGGGTTGAGCCATGGCACGGCATGTAAGAATGATAGTAAAATTGGTTTTCAGTTCGATTTTACAACGGGGCTTCCGATTATTCCCGGTTCTTCGGTAAAGGGTGTTTTGCGAAGTATGTTTCCTGATCCGGATAGGGCGGAGGATGATGAATATAATGTGGAGCGTTGCGGGTATATCCGTTCGGTCTTAGCGGAAAAATGTGGGTTTGGCGGAGTATCGGATAAGGAGCTTTTGGAATTGGCTGAACGGATATTTCGGGAATCGGATGCTGAGGCGCGTGCGGATTGTGGGGGACGTGATGTTTTTATGGATGCGTTATTGACGGGTTCGGACAATGAATGTTGGGATGGTGGCCGGTTGTTTATGGGGGACGATTTTATTACGCCGCATAAGAAGCCGTTGAAGGATCCTATCCCGATTCAATTTTTGAAGGTCTTGCCGGATGTGAGTTTTACTTTTGTTTTTCGATTGGCTTCAACACGGCTTGGAAAACCCGACAAGCAGTCGGGCAAGCAACGGATTTTGGATGCGACTAGTAAGGGTAAGTTGTTTAAACAGATTGTATTGGATGTAGGTGTGGGGGCTAAGACGAATGTCGGTTATGGGCATTTTCAAGAGGTAAAGGTTGATTGAGCGAGGGGGAGTTGGTTGCGTTCTTTGATGTGTTGTTTTTTGTACAAAATTATTTGCGAAGTTTGTATTTTTCGTTAATGGGTTATTTATAAAGGATTTATAGGGTTTATAGAGGGATTGGGATAGGAGAATTTGTTCGCAACTAGGCGTTCGGGTGGTGTGGGGTGGG
>DBFJSK010000569.1:0-25882 GCA_048403675.1 Tannerellaceae bacterium
TAGGGTACCGTATTGTCAGCGATTATTTTCAGTCGGTTCATAGGGTAATTATAGGAGGTGAATGAATCAGCGTAATTTATAACGGTTGAAATGGGGGCCTGCCTTGAACAGGAAAAACAGGGTGGAGACGATCGTCAAGGAGGCGCCCGTAAAATAAGCGTAGCTGAATCCGCCGAAGGTCTGGGCGATCGTGCCGCCGATCATCAGACCGATGCCGATGCCTACGTCCCAACTGGTCAGGTAAGTGGAAGTGGCCGTGCCGCGTTGGCTATTGGGCGCCAGGTTGACGAACAGGGTGTTGAAGGCGGGAAACATCGTTCCGAAGGCGACGCCTTGCGACAGGGCGATGCCTAGATATAAGTAGGAGGTGAATACCGGGTTCCATCGCATCAGTTGGTGAAGGGCGGCCAGGGCGAAAAAGCTGAGCGTGGCCAGGTACATGCCCAGGGTAATCACCAGGGTAATGCGGCCCTTGTCTACCTGGCGTCCGGAGAACAGGCGCGAAACGGCCAGCCCCACGGCCATGAAGGTGAAGTAGAGGCCGGAGTTGACGGTAATGCCGATTTCATCGGCGTACATGGCGACATAGGTGGTGGTCATGCCGTAGGGAATGGAAAGTAATAAGAGGGAGATGCCGGCCCAGGCGCCTTTCACCAGGAAGAAGCGGTCGAGGGAGAGGGGTTCTCGTTTGACGGGTTGTTTATAGGGCGTTTTCACCTGGTAGGCCATCAGGAGGCCTAAGGCCCCGGAGATCAGCGAGCAGGTGAAGATGGTTTCGTACGAGAAATGGCCTTGCATAAAAAGCCCGATCATAGGCCCGAAACTCATGGCGATGTTGTTGGCCAGCCCGTAGTAGCCGATGCCTTCGCCGCGGCGGGAGGAAGGCAGGATGTCGATCACGATGGTGTTGCCCGATACGGTGACCATGCCGAAAGCGAATCCGTGTACGATACGCAGGGCGATGAAGAGGGCCAGGGTGGTGGCGATCATATAGCCGGCGAATATGGCGGTGAAGACGAAGTAGGCCAGCAGGTAGAGCGGACGGCGGGCGAAGGTGTCGAGCAGGTAGCCGGCGAACGGACGGATGCAAAGGGCGGCCAGGGTGTAGCAGGAGAGGATGAAACCGATCAGGGATTTGCCGGCTGCGAATTGGTTGCTTAAATAGAAAGGCAGGATCGGCAGGATGAGGTAGAAGGCGAAAAATAAGAGGAAATTTGCCGCCAGTATATAACAGAAACCGGGTGTAATGAGTTTGTCTTTTGCCATGTTCGTATTCGTCGTCGAATGTGTTGGGTAGGTCGGGGATTTTTCTTTCCGGGGGACAAAGGTACGCAATAAAATAGAGCTCTCCTAAAGGGGGAAAGGTTAAAAAAACGGGCCAGAAAAGAATGAAGGACGGCTTACTTGGGAGGCGGACGGCGGAGCGTCGTGGAAGGGCATAGTGCTGAGGATGGCTGTAAGGGTGCGGGCAGGATAGGAGCGTGCTGTCCGTTTGAAGCCGGCTGCATCTGCCGGTTTAAAAACGGTAGGATGCAGTGAGCAAAAACTCTCTCGGGCGGATTCGTATCCACGAGGTATAGTGTTGCAGGGCCGTGTATTCCGTATAGCGATATTCTTTTTTATCGAACAGATTGGTTGCAGAGAGGCAGAGTTCCCAGTTTCCCTTTTTCCAGTTCACTGTTACATCGGCTAGCCATGCATCGATGGCTTTATCCTGGTTTACATCGTTATGGTAATGGTCGGCCGCCAGGCTTATGCCGAAAGGGAAAAATTCTAAGCGGATCTGGCCTTGTTGCACAAGGCCCCATAGCGGCGTCAAGCGGGTGGGGTTGCCCCTGGCCGGTTGTCCGATGGTGGAAGCCGCCCGCCGGAACGTAGCTTCGTAGCTGATTTCGGTGAAAGACCAGGGTGTCCAACTGATTTTCGGGGCTAATTCTATCCCTTGGTTCCGGAAAGGAAGCAGGCTTTCTTCGCTCCAGCCGGCCCCGCGGCTGCTGTGGAACAGGCCGGTGAGCGTAGTTTTCAGGCCCCAATCGTAAAATCCTTTGGAAAGAACTGCTTTTACGCTCCATCCTTCGCTTCGGTGGGCAATCGGTCGGTTGATGGTAATTTGCTGTTCTTGGTCGAAGCATTGTTCTTCGGTGAGGTTGTTCCTTTCCCGGGTATGGGTCAGATTCAAAGTGGCGAAAACTTCTCCTACCGTATGTTTGTATTGGCCGTATACCGAATAGATTTGTTGTTGCCGGATCGGGAGCCGGCCGGCCGGGACGAAGGTATGCCGATAATCTGTCCGGTAAGGCACTCTATACAGGTTGGCAAGGCTTCCGTACGATTCCTTGTAAGTGGCGTAGGCCGAGAAGCGCCAAGCGTAATTCAGTTTCCAGATCAGGGTAAGCGATGGGTTGGGAGCGAAGCGGGAACCGCTGGCGTGTGATACCTTCGTCCATACCAGCGGCAGAGAGACGAAGGCACTCCACCGGCTGTAATTCCATTGGTAATGGGGGGCCAACGACAGGCTGTACCGGTTCCCGGCTGGACCGGTTTCGGCGGTGAATCCGGTTTCGTATCTTCCGGTTATTTTCCCTTTTTTACGGAGCAGCGAAAAGGTGTTGGCCGTATAGAAGGAACGGTAGGGTAAGGCATACTCCGCTCTGCCGGATGTTTGCGCAGGTTCGATCCACAACTTATCCGCCTGGTCGTGATAGCTAAGGCGTGAACGGACTTCGAAAGTGTAGTCATCCCGGTTCCAAAGGCCATGCAAAGTATTCCCGATGCACAGGTGAGGAGTACGGATTTGTTGCCGGATTTGCTGTCTGTCGGAGCGGGTAGAGGTGTCGCTATCGCCATCGGCGGATGTGCTTCCGGTTTGCCATGTGGTTTGTGTGGACTGTGGTTCAATTTGTGCGGACGGTTGTGCGGTTTGTGCTGGTTGCTGTCCGCTTTGCATCGGTTGTTGGCTGGTTTGTACCCGGGTGAGGGCCGTTTGCCAGTCGCCAGACAGTTCGGAGGTGTTGGTGAAGAAGTGATAATCCGCATTGTCTTCGACATGTAAACTCAGGTTCGCCCGGTCGTGCCGGAGCCGGGTGTCGCTTTCCTCGTTTATAGACAGACTGTCGGCTTTCCGGTAATAAATCGTTTCGCTTCCCCGTTGCTGTCGGCGGCGGTCGTGTCTATAATCGGCGTTCCACCGTAAACGGGTGGTTTCGCCCGTTTTATATAAACGGTTCAGGGCAACGGAATGAACATCGTTAAAAAGAAGTCGTTTCTTTTTGAGCGGGGCATCGAATGAGGCAGGCTCCAAAAATCCGTTAATCGTTTCCGGCATTTCTTCCCCGGCCCCGGTACGAGCCAATAAGGCTAGTTCTTCGGTGGCGTCGTTGCCGGTGTTGTTTCCCTTATATACATACGCCGCTTGGCTTTTGCGTCCGATCTGAAGGGCGTCCGCCGCCCCGCTCCAACGAAAAGGAGAAACGCCTGCGCCAGCTTCCACGCCGCCCATCCAGCGATCGCGGAAATCGGGTTTGAGCTGGAGATTGAGCGCCACATCTTCCGTCTTTATTTTTTGCCGGAGGAGCCGGATCGGCTGGTGGTTTTCCAATACCTGCACTTTTTCTACCGCGCCGGCCTGCAAATTGCGGGTAAGCTGGGCATATTTGCCGTTGCTCAGATCGAGGCCTTCTATATAGAAGCGACTGATCTCTTTGCCGTTGTATGCTATTTTTCCATCCTCATCGATGTCGATGCCCGGCATTTTTTTCAACACATCCTGAATCGAGCGGTCTTGGGCGCCCAGGAAACCGTCTACCTGGAAATGGATCGTATCTTGCCCTCCCCATACACGGCCTGGCCTTACTTCCACTTCTTTCAAGCGAAAAGGCTGCATCGTGAGATCGAACAGCATCTTTTTTTCCAGCCTTACCGGTAAGCTTTGCGTACAATATCCGAGCAGCGAAACCGTGACGAACAACGAATCCGGCGAATCCCCGAAATTCCTCGAACCAGGCCTTTCCTGCGTCCGGAGCGTAAAGCTCCCGTCGGCGCCGGTCAATGTATAAGCCACAGGCGCCGACGAATCGCCGGATGATAAAACGACCGTGGCCGCTTCCAACGTCTGCCGGCTCGCGGCATCGTTTACCTGTCCCCGGATAAGAGTCTGGGCCCGGAGGGAGGATGCCAGCGTAAAAACCAGGCAAAGCGCATAAATCCTTTTTCGGCCAGTCGTGTATACTAATTTCTTCATTTTTCTGTCTTTTCAATCGGATTGAACGGGGTGTTCTTCGGACGCATCGGTTTCCCGTCGCTGCCTGTAAGGGTGACGTGCATCTGGGGAGCCGTCTGTGCAAGATAACCCAAGGGGTCGGCAGCATAGCGGGCGTATACTTTTTGGAGTGCTTTGCGGCTGATCGGTTCGTAGCTATCCCCCGGATAACGGATGGGTTCGGGATTGTGGCATTGCCGAATGGCGGTACAGGTAAAGGTGAAATATCCCTGGCTGTCGCGGGCTTTCAGAATGAGTCCGGGTAAACCGTACAATTTCCACGGACCCTCGCTTCGGGAGATGGCCGGGGTATACCAGGCTTCATAGTGGCGGCCTTTGAAGTAACAAACGGCTTTTCGGCAGGGATACCCGATAAAGGTCGCCGTATCGGGCAGTAACGTCCATTCCGGCCGGTCGTTCGTTTCTTCGGTACGGAAGCGACTGGCGCCCACGGCGTCGAGGAAAGTTACTTTGCCGGAAGGATAATTTTTATATACCTGGTAAGCCACCGCGCTGCTGTATTGCCGCATATGTTGCTCGATCACTTCTCGGGGCGCATGCGCGGCCCGGTCTTGTTCGAGTATCGAGTCGATCAATGCCCGGGCATACGAATAGAAGACCGAGCGGGTGGCTCCCACTTTAAGCCACATGGTTTCCTCGATCCGGTTGTCGGGGTGAAGGGTGTCGGCAACGGAGGTAGCTTGGTACTGGGCGATAAATAGGGCCTGGTCGATCACTTCCGACCGGTAGGCTTCGTCGGGTGTATAAATGCTGATGGTAACCTGGGCGCGGAGCGTTAGCGAAGCGGCGAAAAGGAAAAAGGCGATAAGGCGTGTCTTCATTTTGTTTGCAGTTTGAGATAGTGCAAAAATAGTCGGCAGCTCGCCGAGCAGGCGCGTATTTTTATTACTGAAATATTACGCGGCCTCGAAAAGTGGCTGCCGCCGGTTTGTCCCCTCGGCCAAGGCTGTTATCTTTGTGTCGGTTAAATAGGTAGGATGGTTGCCCGGCGCTTGTGCCGAACGGCTTTTTCCCTGCTTTTGTGTTGCGAAATGAAAAAACAAATTTATATCATCTGGCTGCTTTCCTTGCTTTCGGCTTTGCTGCTGATCGGGGTACAGGGCTATTGGCTGTACGATCAGTATGTATTGGCTGTCGATACCACAGCCCGTCGCCTGGCCGCGCAAGTGTTGGCGACAGGTGAAGAAGAGTACGCGCTTCGAAAGGCTTCCATGCCGTCCGACTTTACCTATACGGTTCACCGCACGACCGATTACCGGCATGCCGGGGGCGACGATTCGCGGGCGAGCGGCGTTTCGTTCTCTTTCTCCAAGACAGATACCCTGGCTTTGAAAGGGAAGCGAATGCAGTTCAGTTTTCCGGCAGGACTGGCGGAAGATAGTTTATACCGCCAGATTTACCAGGCTTTTCTCGACGAGTATATTCCTTTTCAGCTTCGGCGGATGGATTCTTTGCTGCACATCGCGCTGCCTGCGGTTTCCTTTACCGTCGGGGAATTGCCTTCGGGCGATACGCTCCATACCGTTTCGGAGTGGCGTCTGGGGGGCACCCGTTTTCATCCGTTGGTGGAGGTGATTTACGTACACAATCCGCTTGCACATAAAGGAGCGGTGGTATCGTTCCCGGTGCCGGCGTCGCCCGTTTTAAAACAGATGGGGGTACAATTGTCGCTCAGCGTGGGATTGATCTTTTTGCTGATCGGTTGTCTGGTATTTCAAATGCGCACCATTTGGGTACAAAAAAAGCTGGGCGAACTGCGCCAGGAGTTTGTGCAGACCTTGGTGCATGAACTTAAACGACCGGTGCAGACATTAAAGATGTGCCTTTCATTTCTGGCTGATCCCGGCATGCGTACAGACGCGGCCGCTACTGAAGAGGTGGTACACGATTCGATGTTCGAACTCGATACCTTGTCGGCCTATTTGCATAAGTTGAAGGAGATGGTACAAGTGGAAGGACGACCCACCTTGTTGCATCGCTCCGTGGTGGATGTGCCGGAACTGGTCGGCAAAGTGATCCGGCTAACTAACCGGCCGCCGGAGAAAACGATCCGATTTACGACGGCTTTTTCTCCTGAGTTGCCCCTGATTTTTGCTGATCCGGTTCATTTGGCCAATGTGCTGAGCAACCTGATCGAGAATGCCCTTAAATATTCCGGGCCGGAGGTGAAGATCGAAGTCTCGGCGGTTTGCCGCGAAAAGGAAATGGAACTCCGGGTGAGCGACGACGGATACGGCATCGCCCCGGAAGAACAAAAACGGGTGTTCGATCTTTTTTACCGTTCTCCCCGTTTTGCCGACAGGCAGATCCCGGGCTTAGGCCTGGGGCTGAGTTATGTACGACAGATAGCGGAAGCCCACGGCGGCCGTATGGGGCTATGGAGCGCTCCGGGCGGCGGTACGCGGATTACGGTCTATCTGCCGCTCGGTTATGCATCGCATAAATCGGACGCCTTATGAACCGTCTGTCACCCCTTAAAATATTATTTGCCGACGACGACCTGAAATACGCCTTATTGTTGAAGCGTTTCCTGGAAAAAGAAGGCTATGAAGTAACCTATGTCGGCAATGGAACGATGGCCCTCGCCCAATTTCCCGTGGTGCGCCCCGATCTGGTCTTGCTCGACATCAATATGCCGGGAATGAACGGTTTCGATGTGGCTGCCCGGATTCGCCAGACCGACCGTCAAACGCTTATCTTCTTTCTCTCCGACCGTTCCGATAAAACCGATCGCCTGAAAGGCTTCAGCTTGCGCGGTAACGATTACCTGGCCAAACCCTTTTACCCGGAAGAATTACTGGCCCGTATCCGGGAACGGCTAGAGCACCGGCTGCCGCAAGCAGCCGCCGGCGAACAGTACGTTTTCGGAAAAACCACCTTCGATTATGCGATTAACGAACTTCGGCAAGCCAACCGCAAAACCTTGCTTACTTCCCGGCAGGCCGAAATCCTCAGGCTGCTGGCCCGCTCGCAGGGACAACTCGTATCGCGGGAAACGATGCTGGAAACGGTATGGGGAGATGTCTCGTATGCCAATTCCCTCGCTTTGAATGTACAGATTACCTACCTGCGCAGGGCCTTGTCGTCCGATACGTCGGTAGAAATCGTGTCGTTACCGAAAAAAGGATATGTATTGAAAAATCTTTAACCGGATGCCGGGGCGGATTTCGGGTGCCGGGACTCAGGCGGTATAAAAAGATTTTTTATCTTTGTCCCGATCGGACGGCAGTCATCCGGTGTAATACTAACTAGCGAAAGAAAAAGAAAAGGAATACGTATGAACTTCAGCGAACAATGTTATCAGATTTTTGAACAAGCCACCCAGGCCTATCATCTCGTCGATCATGTAGATGCTACGGTACATAACCCTTATCCGGTAAAAAGCATCGAGTTTTACCTCTATCTGAAAAACTGGATCGACGCCGTACAATGGCATCTGGAAGATATTATCCGCAATCCCGAGATCGATCCGGTGGAAGCGCTGAAAATCAAAAGGCGTATCGACAAATCGAATCAGGATCGAACCGACCTGGTAGAACTTATCGACAGTTTTTTCCTCGATAAATACAAAGGCGTAACCCCGCAGCACGGCGCCACGATCAATACCGAAAGCCCGGCCTGGGCCATCGACCGGCTATCGATTCTCACCCTCAAAATATACCATATGCACGAGGAAGCCGGCCGGCCCGATGCCGACGAGGCGCACAAATTGCGGTGCCGCGAAAAACTGGGCGTATTACTCGAACAAAAAAAGGATCTCTCCTCCGCGCTCGACCAACTGCTTACCGACATCCGCGAGGGCCGGAAATACATGAAAGTATATAAACAAATGAAAATGTATAACGATCCGAATTTGAACCCGGTCTTATACGGTAAAAAATAATGGCGCGTATTCTAGTCATTCGGCTTTCGGCTATCGGCGATGTAGCGATGACGGTACCGGTCATTTATTCGGCCGCCCGATCGAACCCCGACGATTCTTTCACGGTACTCACCCAAGCCTTTCTGATCCCGGTATTCATCAATCGCCCGGCGAACGTGGAAGTAATCGGCATCAATACCAAAACAACCGAAAAAACCTTGCCCGGGCTTTTCCGGTTCGCCACTGCACTGGCCAAATACGATTACGACAAAGTGCTCGATTTGCACAACGTCCTGCGCACGATCGTGATCCGCACCTTATTCCGCCTGCACGGCAAACCGGTATTCGTACTGCATAAACCGCGGAAAGAACGCGGGCGGCTCACCCGGACTTCCCGCAAAGTATTGCGTCCGCTCCGGCCCGTGATCGACCGGTATGCCGACGTATTCCGGAAAGCCGGCTTACACTATACCGAATCGTTTACTTCCTTATTCGAATCGAAACGGCCGGATCTAAGCCCTTTGCAAACATTAGCGGGCGAAAAAACCGGCCCGTGGATCGGTATTGCACCTTTTGCCAAACACCGCGGAAAAATTTACCCCATCGATGCGATGGAACAAATCGTGCGGAACCTGTCCGCGCGCGGCGACGTGACCCTCTTTCTTTTCGGCGCCCGAGGCTATGAAGAAGCCCTGCTTGAAGAATGGGCTTACCAATATCCGCATGTAAAAAACGTGGTAGGAAAATATGCCCTCGACCATGAACTGGCCCTGATTAGCCAACTCGACCTGCTCGTTTCGATGGATTCGGCCAATATGCATTTCGCCTCGCTGGTCGGCACCCGGGTACTTTCCGTATGGGGAGCCACCCACCCCTATACCGGCTTCTACGGTTACCGGCAAGACCCTGCCGACGCCGTGCAGGCAGCACTTCCTTGTCGCCCTTGCTCCGTTTTCGGCGAAAAGCCCTGTATTCGGGGCGATTGGGCTTGCATGAGCCAATTGGCCCCCGAAACCCTGCAAGAGCGGATTCAAACTATATTGCAATTGTCATGAAAATCGTTATCCATCCCGATTACCAGCGTTTTTCCTCTTTTATCCATACCTTGCCCGAACGGTTCGACCGGGAAGGAGTTACGATTTACAAAGCCCGCAACGAAATCAAGGTATTCGAGGCAGACGGCGTAAAGCTGAACGTAAAACGTTTCAAAGTACCCCATTTCATCAACCGGATCGCCTATACTTTTTTCCGTCCCTCGAAAGTACTCCGTTCCTATACCTATGCGCTGGAAATCAAAAAACGCGGCGGCGACACCCCCCCCGCCGTGGGCTATATCCTGTTTAAAAAAGGAGGGCTTATTCATACTTCCTATTTTATCAGTCTGCAATACGATTACGAACCGATGTACAAGCCCGGCCAGCTCCCCCTGGCTGAAAATGCCGATTTGTTCGAAGCCGTAGCCCGCTATACCGCCTCTTTGCATGCAAAGGGCATTTACCACGCCGATTATTCTCCGGGAAATATTCTGTATAAACGAACGGCGGAAGGAATCAAATTTTGCCTGGTCGATATTAACCGGATGTGTTTCGGGCCCGTATCCGTTCGGAAAGGATGCGCCAATTTCGCCCGGTTATGGGGTGGGGAAGAAGCATTCCGCTTGATGGCCCGGGCCTACGCCGAAGCCCGCGGCGCCGATCCGGTTTGCTGTACCCGGTGGGTATTGGAGGCGCGCAGCCGGTTTTGGAAACGGTATGCTCGCCGACACGAGGTCTGTTTTAAGTATTAATTTTTTCTCGCTCGCTTTTCTCCTTTTAGTGCACAAGCTGTTTATACACCTCCATCATCTGCCGGGCCAACCGGCCTTCTTCGAACCGGCGGGCATACGCCAGCCCGCTTTTCCGCATGGTATCGGCCAGTCCCGGCTCGCGTAGAACGGATTCGATCAGGGCGCGCAATTGGCCGCTATCCTGCGGATCGGTATATAACGAATCCGGGCCACCGGCTTCTTCCAGACACGAACCGGTAGCGGCAATCACCGGAACGCCCGATAAGAGCGCTTCAATAATCGGAATGCCGAAACCTTCGAACCGGGAAGGATACACAAACAACTCCGCCATTTGGTAAAAAGCCGGCAATTCGCCGAACGAGATTTCACTGAGCAGATGTACGCGGTTTTCCAGCCCGTTTTCCCGGATATACGTTTCTACCTTTTCCGTATAAGGCGTCCTTTTGCCAATGGCCACCACGTGTATGTCCTCCTTCAGTCCGCGGAGCGCTTCGATCAGGAGTAAAAGGTTTTTCCGTTCTTCCATACTGCCTACATATAATATATAAGGTGAAGTCAGTCCGTAGTGGGTACGAATAGTTTCTTTGACGGATTCGGCTACCGGCTCATAAAAGACCGGATCACAGCCTTGATAGACGACCTCGATTTTGGTTTCCGGAATATGAAAATACGTGCAAATATCGCGACGCGTCTGCTCGCTGATGGCGATTACACGGTCGGCTTCCTGGCAGGCCGTATGAAATTTATGGGTATAAATCAGCCGGTCGGCCAGTTTGTAAAATTGGGGAAAGCGAAGAAAGATCAAATCGTGGATGGTCACCACCGAGGGAATACGGCTGTTGGAGATTTGATAGGGCAGCTCGTTACTCAGCCCGTGGTATAAATCGACCCGTTCGCGCTTGAGATCGCTCACGATACCCGACGAACGCCAAAGCGAAGGAAGCAAGGTGTGGAGCACACCTTGAGGATAGCGGAAACTAACCGAGCCGTGCGGAGCCAATCGTCCGCGCAACCCTTCTTTTCCTTTTCCGGGCGTATAGAGCAGATAGGTATTTTCCGGATAATGAACGGCAAGCGTATGGGCTACGTACCGGCTGTAGTTGCCCAGACCGGTCGCATTATGGGTAATCCGTTTGGCATCGAATGCGATTTTCATTTTTAGAGGTATGTTAAGAGTCTCTTCTTTTTTAGATGCGTGAAGCGGAAGAGACGGTGCATAGTGTGTTGTATTCTTTATTTATAGGACAGTGTGAAGGAAAATTACCCCTATCCGTTCGTCTTCTTTTTCAGAGGGATGAAAAAGCCGTTCGTTCGCAAGGCTTATTTCCGGCCGAAGTCGGCGGGGATTTCTCCCCATGCGGAGGTTTCCCATTTCAGGATAGTTGTGGTATACGTGTGGGTATTCAGCCATTTTTCAGCCCGTTCGATCAGGTCGAAAATCGGTTTATTCCGCTCGGTTCGTTCCAACAAAGTTTTACATTTCTTTTTTTTCACCCAAAGCATCGCATTCCGGCTGTCCGAATAGATCGGCAACTGGCTACCCTGCTGTTTGAGCAAGGCCAGCCCGTGTACGATAGCCAGGAACTCGCCTACGTTATTGGTTCCCTGGGGCAGCGGCCCGACGCGAAAGATTTCTTGTCCGGTAGCCGTATACACCCCACGGTATTCCATATCCCCCGGGTTGCCGCTGCACGCCGCATCCACGGCGAGGCTTTCGTTGAGGGGCTTGCCGACCGGATGGGTCGGCGTGTGTCGAAGCGAAGAAAGAAAAGCGGTGCCGCCGTCGCTTTTGGAAGACGGCCCTTCTTTTTGAGCACGTCCGGATTTCAGATAATGCGTATACCCTTTTTCAAAGGCTTCGGTGGCTTCTTCCCGGGTTTCGAACGCCTTGTACTTAGCGCCCTCCTGGCCTTCGACCTGCATTTTGCATTCGGCCCAGTTATCGTAAATACCCGGATTCAGCCCTTTCCATACCACATAATGTTTACTTCTCGCCATTTTACTCTCTTTTACTAATCACAAAGTTACGATTTATTCTTACTCGCCAAGCTGTTTTGGCAGGGGAAATAGGAGGCGCGAAAGGATAGGACGGATTGTCTGCTTGTTGGAAAAAAATTGACAATAAGTAGGCCGAAAAAGAAGGCGAAATCTTTATTTTCTATTTGCTTCATAACCAGATGTTTATAAAGACGCAGGCAACGGTTGGAAATTTCATGCCAGTGTAATCCGAATTTCATGCCGATGGAATTCCGATTACACTGGCATCCATTTTCCATTTCATCGGCATGCCTTTTTCCTGCTAGATAAATAAGTACATTAAGCTTCCCGGTTGCGAAAGGCCGGCCGGCCGGAAGAAGCTACCAAAGCTCTTTTTCTGCCCTTCGGGGGGGCGCTACCGGTTTTTGCCTGTCAATTTCAAACGTGCCATCACAAAATAAAGGCGAAGTAAAAAAGTAGCCCGCGTCCACCCCCTATCGAGGCATTTTACCACCTTTACATTTTCGCTCAATCCGGCCAAGCGATGCCGGTTCGAAATCCCGTTTCGGTCGTAAATAACCACAGGTAGAGGGATGTGTCTAAAAGAAAGACCCTTATAATAGCATTGTTTAAAAAAATAGAAATCGGCCGAAAGTTTGAACCGGAGGTCAAAAGGAAGGGCCTTCATCACGGCCAAACGCGTGAAAGCGCTCTGATGGCAGAAATACATGCGGTGTTTGTTGCATGGTTCGGATGCCGGTTTTACGATCAGTTCCCCACTTTTACGAATCAAAATATCTCCATAAAGTACATCGGCCGAGGTCGAATCCGCTACGGCAGCTACTTTTTCCAGTACCGAGGGATCGGCCAGTACATCCCCGCTGTTGAGGAAGAGAATCCACCGGCCTTTGGCCAGTCGGATACCTTTGTTCATGGCGTCGTAAATGCCCCGGTCGTTTTCGGAAATAAAGGCCGCCAGGGAAGAGGCGTAGCGACTTACGATCTTCGGGGTGCGATCGGTCGATTTTCCATCGATAACCAAATATTCGTAATTCGTATAGGTTTGGGAGAAAACACTCTTCATCGTTTCTTCAATCGTCTCTTGGCAATTGAAAGTTACGGTAACGATCGAAAACTCGGGAGGGTCTACCCTCGATACGGCAGTATGCATACGTTCTAAAAGAATTAATTGCTGAAAAACCAACAGGGAAAGTCAAAAACTTCTTACGGATGGGAAGCTGCGCTTTCCGGAAAGGGAAAAACAGACGGTTGCCGGTTGGAAAAATCCTTCCGGATCATCTCATAGCAAAGCGTCAACCAAACTACCACGCAAGGCCATACCTTAAATACATACGGCTGAATGAAACCGATGCGGATAAATTTGGGAACCAGTTCTGTACTCGACACCCCGACGATTATCAGGGTGACGATCAATAACCATTTACGGTAAGGAGAAGAAGACGAAGAAGACGGACTGCAAAGATACCACAGCGCCACGCCCACCATCACCGTTACATACCCGCTCGCTTCGCTGCCCGTGCTGAACAAAACGACGAAAAGCAACACATGAGCCAGCAACATCAACTGAAACCGGAGGTATTTATACTGCGAAAACCGCAGGTACGGAATAAAAAACAAAATAAGCGCCGGCACGATCAGCCACAAATCGCTATAGGCCGGATTCCCCGACAACTTGCGCACCAATCCCAGCAACGAAATATTCTGCGAAGTGGCGAACATGTTCAGCGCATTTTTCACTTGCAACCGTTCGAACCAATCCACATACTGCGAGCAGACATACTCCAGCCCCGGGGTATACAGCACCGGCAAGAAAAAGCAAACCGCCGCCCAGAAGAAACAACCGGCCACCAACATCCCTTTTCGCTTCGAGAAAAAGAAAAAGGCCAGTCCCACGATGGGATAAATTTTGATAAAAGTGCCGAGCACGATCACCAAAGCCGCCCAAAAATCCTTCCGCTGGTGAATCAACGCATACGCCAGAATAATAAACGCCGCCACCGAAATATTAAATTGCTGTACCCCCTGCGCCGTCATCAACTCGATGTAGGCATACCAGTAAATAAACGCTTTCTGCACCTGGGTTAGCGGCAACTGCCGGATAGCATAATACAGAAGCGCCGTATTGGCTACCACCCAAAGCACCAGCCCCAGCCACTCCGGCAGCCAGGCGAACGGAGCGATAATCGCACTGAAGATAATGCCGTAATGATTCGAATCGTTGTATTGCGCCGGATAATCGCCATACAGCGTCAACCCTTCGCGTGCGTGCCAGTACACCCACTCGAAAATCTTATAATTATTGAATTTCCCGATTGCGAATTTAATCAGTGCGAAAACCGCCCCTGTCAGGAGCCATACCAGACAAATCGTGCGCGGCGCTTGCAGCCGTGGATTTTTCAAAAAAGCAAGGAATTTAGCGTACATATTCAGCAGAGTTTTCATAATTTCGGGTACACATTTCGTACACCAGTTTCACCCAAATCAGCACACAAGGCAATGCTTTGAGCGCATACCGGTATACATACTGTTCGCGCAGAAATTTCGGAAACAAATCGGAAGGGGAGAGGCTGGTCAGGATAAAAGCGAACACCAGCAGCCCCAGATCCAGCCCCGATCGTTTCCAGGGAGCCGTAGTATACCAGATGGCCACCCCCATCAAAGCGATGATGTAGGTACTCGATTCGCTACCGGTGCTGAACAAGACCGTAAACATCAACACCGATGCCAGCAGCGCCAGCCGGAAAGCCTTGAACCGGTATTGTGCTATCCGCAGATAGGGCAGCGCAAAGGCGGCCAGGCCCGGCAGGATAAGGTACAGATCGGGATAATCGGGCGAACCGGAAATTTTCCGCACCATGCCCAACAGGGATACGTTTTGCATCCGTGAAAATAAATTCGCTTCGTTTTTAGCTATTAATTCCACGAACCACCCTTTGTATTGCTCGATGAGATAACTCATGTTCGATAGAACGACCGGCGCGAAAAACATCACCGCAGCCCATCCGATACAAGAGAGGATAAACTTCGTTTTATGCCGGGAGAAAAAGAAAAAGGCCAGACCCACGATTCCGTATAATTTGACGAAGGTGCCCAACATGATGAAAAAAGCGGCGCCCACCTCCTTCTCTTTTTCGATACAGGCAAAAGAAAGGATAATAATCGCCGCAATCGCAATGTTGAACTGCGACATAAACAGGGCCGTAAGCAATTCGTGGGCGCAAAACCAATAAATAAACACCTGTTTTTTCCGCTCTACGGGCAATAGGCGGGTGGCGATAAAAAGAAATACCGACAAGCTGACCAGCCAGAGCAAAAGCCCCAACCAGAGCGGAGCAATGGCGAAAGGCGCAATAACGAGGCTGAAAAAAGGCCCGTAATGATTCAAATCGGCATACTGATCGGGATAGGGAGCGTAAAGGGGCAGCAAGTCCACCACATGCCAGTAGACATATTTGAATATCAAAAAATTATTATACGATCCCGGGAAATATTTGGTAGCCCAGGCCGCTAAAGCCAGCAATATCCAAAGCCCGAGCAAGGTTTTATAATCGCTGAAAAAAGGTTTGCGGAAAAAATCCACCAGTCCGTCTGTTCGTTTTATACCCATAAAATGAATGCTTTGCCTATATTTTGGCACAAAGATATATTAATTTCACAACTTTTTAACTTAGGGGAGGAAAAGAAAAAACAGCCGGACTCTCGCTCTGCCTCGTCACCGGGAAAATAAGGGCGGCGGCACATTACGGCTAAGCCGGAATTTGCCGGCTTAGCCGGGGCTGTCCGGCGCCAAAGAACGATATCCGAAAAAGCATACGTTTTTTTAGGCCCGAATAAAGAACAGGTTAGCGGAAAAAGCATACATTTGCGGAAACTATGCGGATAATTGTATGAAACGTATTTACCTGGTCGGCTATATGGGAGCCGGCAAAACAACTGTCGGCAAGGCGCTTGAAAAACGCACAGGCCTTTCTTTTATCGACCTCGATTATTATATAGAAGGCCGCTACCGGAAGACCGTGAGCCAGTTGTTTGCCGAAAAAGGCGAAGACGCTTTCCGCGAAATCGAACGGCGCATGCTGCACGAAGTGTCGATGTTCGAAGATGTATTGATCTCCACCGGAGGCGGCACCCCCTGTTTTTTCGACAATATGGCCTATATGAACAGTTGCGGTACGACGATTTATCTGCAGGTGCCCGTGGCCGAGCTGGCCAAACGGCTGGAGCTCTGCAAGCATACCCGCCCCGTCCTGGCCGGACGTTCGGGGGAAGACCTGGAAGCGTTTATCGCTGAAAGCCTGGCCCGGCGGGATACCTATTATAAACAAGCGACGGTCGTCTTCGACGCTTCCGTGATGCTTACCGAGGGCGACGTCTCAGACATCGCCTCGGCATTGGAAAAAATAATCGCGTGATAAGTGAGGATATGGAAAAGGCAGGAGACAAACAAATGCAAGCAGGCTATATCCCGCAAGAACTTCTCAAGGAAATCGGGAAAATCGCCAACCGCCTGGTGATCGGCATTCCCCGCGAGCGCAAGGACGACGAACGCCGGCTGGCCCTTACCCCCGAAGCCGTCGACATGCTGACCGATTGCGGCCATCGCGTGTTGGTGGAAACCGGCGCCGGATTGGGCATCAATTATTCCGACAACCATTTCTCGGAATCCGGCGCCGAGATCGTAGCCACCCCGGCAGAAGTTTATCAGGCGGACATCATCCTCAAGATTCTGCCGCCGCTGGCCGCCGAGGTGGCTTTGATGCGGCCGCGCACCCTTCTTTTTTCGATGATCCAGCTCAATCTGTTCGCCTTTGAAACTTTCGAGTTGATGATGGCCAAACGCATCAACGCCGTCGCTTACGAATTGCTGGCCGACAACCTGCAGCGCTGTCCGGTATTGAATGTGATTTCCGAAATCGAAGGCACCGCCTCCATTACCATCGCTTCCGAGCTGCTCAGCAACACGCAAGGCGGAAAAGGAATTTTGCTGGGCGGCATCCCCGGCGTATCGCCTACCGAAGTGGTGATTATCGGCGCCGGCAATGCCGGAACCGTAGCGGCCCGGGCGGCACTGGCGCTGGGCGCTTCGGTCAAAGTATTCGACGACGACATCAATAAGCTCCGTACCATCCAGCAAGTGCTCGGACAAGGGCTTTTTACCTCCAATTTCCACCCCAACGTGTTGCACAACGCCTTCCGGAGCGCCGATGTGGTGATCGGGGCGATGCGTTATATCAATGTACACCGCCGCTACGTGATCGCCGAAGAACTGGTTCGCACCATGAAGCGGGGCGCCTTGGTGATCGATCTGCGCATGAGCCAGGGCGGTTGCTTCGAAACGACCTGTTGCCTGGGGGGCGCCGATCCGAACGTGTTCGAACAATACGGCGTACTTCACTATTGCAAACCCAATATCAGCAACCGGGTGGCCCGCACCACTTCGATGGCCTTCAGCAATATTTTCGTCGGCATGCTGCTTTCGCTGGGCGATGCCGGCTCCTTCCCCGGGCTGATTAAAACCGACAACGGTTTCCGTTCGGGCGTCTATATGTATTCGGGCAAACCGGTGAACAGTTATGTGGCCAATCACTTTCATTTATCGGCTAATAGCCTGGATCTATACCTCTCCGCGTTTTAACGAATAAAAGTTTTGTACTCGCAAAGTTTATGCTTTACTTTGCAAAAGATGGTCTTAAATTTAACTAGCGATTAAGCTAATATAGTATATTATGGCAGAACAAACAAAAGTAACAACGGTGGATCAGATCGTGATCCGTTTCTCGGGGGATTCGGGCGACGGTATGCAGTTAACCGGCACGATCTTTTCCAACCTGTCGGCTATTTTCGGGAACGAAATCTCTACTTTCCCCGATTACCCGGCCGAAGTACGTGCTCCTCAGGGAACACTCAGTGGTGTATCCGGATTCCAGGTACATCTGGGATCGCGGAAAATTTTTACACCCGGCGATAAAGCCAACGTATTGGTGGCCATGAACCCCGCCGCCCTGAAGGTGAACGTCAAACACCTCAAACCTAATTCTATTATCCTGATCGACACCGATTCTTTCCAGAAAAGCGATCTCGAAAAGGCCCTTTTCGCCACCGACGATCCGTTCGGCGAACTCGGTTTGGGAGGCGCCCAGGTGGTAGCCGCCCCCATCTCTACGATGGTAAAAGACAGTCTGGCCGAATTCGGACTCGACAACAAATCGGCCCTCCGCTGCAAAAACATGTTCGCCCTCGGCCTGGTATGCTGGTTGTTCGAACGCCCGCTGGAGGAAGCCATGCATATGTTGCAGAATAAGTTTGCCAAAAAACCGGCGATTGCCAAGGCCAACATCAAAGCCCTGACCGACGGCTACAATTACGGACACAATATTCACGCTACGGTATCGACCTACCGTATCGAAAGCAAAAAAGCCGACCCCGGTTTCTATACCGACGTGAACGGCAACAAGGCCACATCCTACGGCTTGATTGCCGCCGCCGAGAAGGCCGGCCTGCAATTATTCCTGGGCAGCTACCCCATTACGCCGGCTACCGACATTCTTCACGAACTCTCCAAACGCAAAGATTTAGGCGTTATTACCGTACAGGCTGAAGACGAAATCGCCGGTATCTGTACTTCTATAGGCGCCAGTTTTGCCGGTTGCCTGGCCGCTACCTCCACTTCTGGCCCCGGCCTGGCGCTCAAGAGCGAAGCCATCGGTCTGGCCGTGATTGCCGAACTGCCGCTGGTCATTATCGACGTACAGCGCGGCGGCCCCTCCACGGGTATGCCTACCAAGAGCGAACAAACCGACCTCACGCAGGCTCTTTACGGCCGTAACGGGGAAAGCCCGGTCGTGGTGATTGCCGCTTCCACCCCCACCGACTGTTTCGACGGCGCTTACTGGGCCAGCAAATTGGCGTTGGAACACATGACGCCGGTTATTTTGCTTACCGACGCCTTTATCGCCAACGGTTCGTCTGCCTGGCGGATTCCCGATTTGAAAACGTATCCGGCTATCCGTCCCAATTACGTATCGAATTACCAGGGCGACGCCGTTTGGAAAGCCTATCGCCGCGACAAAGAAAGCCTCGTGCGCTACTGGGCGGTGCCCGGTACGGAAGGATTCGCCCACCGGTTGGGCGGCCTGGAAAAGGATTATGAAACCAGCGCCATCTCCACCGACCCGGTGAACCACCAGAAAATGGTGAGCACGCGCCAGGCCAAAATCGATAAAATAGCCGATTATATCCCCGATGTAAAAGTCATCGGCGACGAAGACGCCGATTTGCTCATCGTAGGCTGGGGCGGTACGTACGGGCATCTGTACGAAACGATGGAAACCATGCAGGAACAAGGAAAGAAGGTTGCGTTGGCTCATTTCAAATTTATCAACCCGCTTCCGAAGAATACGGCCGCAGTGCTTTCGAAATACAAGAAAGTCGTGGTGGCCGAACAAAACAACGGACAGTTCGCCAACTACCTGCGCGGAAAAGTGCCCGGATTTAATCCGTATAAATTCAATCGGGTCAAAGGCCAGCCCTTTGTCGTTGCCCGGTTGGTAGAGGAATTTACTAAAATATGGGAGGCTTAACACATGACAACAGAAGAAATCAAGTATCAACCGAAAGATTATAAGAGCGACCAGTACGTCCGCTGGTGCCCCGGTTGCGGCGACCATGCCGTACTGAACTGCCTGCATAAGGCGATGGCCGAAGTGGGAGTTGCCCCTCATAACATGGCTGTCATATCCGGTATCGGATGTTCCTCGCGCCTGCCTTACTACATGAATACCTATGGTTTTCATACCATCCACGGCCGCGGCGCCGCTATTGCCACCGGCGTAAAAACCGCCCGCCCCGACCTGAGTGTCTGGCTGATTACCGGCGACGGCGACTGTCTGGCTATCGGCGGTAATCATTTTATCCATGCCGTGCGCCGCAATATCGACTTGAATATTGTTTTATTCAATAATAAAATCTACGGCCTGACCAAAGGACAGTATTCCCCCACGTCCGACCGCGGATTCGTATCGAAGAGTTCGCCCTACGGTACGGTGGAAGATCCGTTCATTCCCGCTGAGCTGGCCCTTGGCGCCCGCGGCAACTTCTTTGCCCGCGCCATCGACGTGGATTTGAAGAATACCACCGAAATCCTGACTGCTTCGGCTCGTCATAAAGGCGCTTCGGTAACCGAAGTACTGGTGAACTGTGTCATTTTCAACGATGGCATCCACAAAAGCATTGTCGATAAGGAATACCGTGCCGACCGTACGATTTTCCTTCGTCACGGCGAAAAAATGCTTTTCGGCAAGAACAATGAAAAAGGCATCGTATTGGAAGGACTGAAGTTGAAAGCCGTCACGCTGGGCGAAGGCGGCTATACCCTCGACGACGTGCTGGTACACGACGCGCATGAAAAGGACAATACGTTGCATATGATGCTGGCCATGATGGGCGGCGACATGCCCGTGGCACTGGGTGTTATCCGCGATGTCGACGCGCCGGTTTACGATGAAGCCGTACATACGCAGATTGCCGAAGTGCAGGCTAAAAATCCCACCCGCACGCTCAAGGACTTCCTCATGCAGGGAGAGATCTGGGAAGTGAAATAATACGTGGGCCGGGGTTGCCGGTGCTGACAACCCCGCGCCTTTTCCTGTGTTTTTGCCTCCGATTGTAAACCCTACATAGCAAATAGACTAGCTATAGTGTTAATTGCATGGAAAAGAGTAATTATTACTGAAAAATTTCCTTAATAGGGAAGAGCGAATAAAAAAAAATATTACTTTTGTACCGCGGTTAACAAAGACGGAGTCAACAGCAAGTTCCCCCCGCCGGATACCGGTTCCTTTTTCGCCGCTCCCTGATAGAGAGCAGGCCGTTGTTCGAAAAGAAGAGAGAGAAAAGTTATATAAAGTCAATCATTTAAATTAATTACAAGATGGCTAATTTAGATTTAAGCAAGTACGGAATCAAAGATGTGAAAGAAATTTTGCATAATCCGTCCTATGAAGTTTTGTTCGAAGAAGAAACAAAAGCCGGTTTGGAAGGTTATGAAAAAGGCCAGGAAACCGAACTGGGTGCTGTGAACGTAATGACGGGTATCTATACCGGTCGTTCTCCTAAAGACAAATTCTTCGTTAAGAATGAAGCGAGTGAAGATACTGTATGGTGGACTTCCGAAGAATATAAAAACGATAACAAACCGACTTCCGAAAACACTTGGAACGTACTGAAAGACCTGGCCGTAAAAGAACTTTCCGGCAAACGTCTGTTCGTAATGGATACGTTCTGCGGCGCCAACCCCAACACGCGTTTGAAAGTGCGTTTCATCATGGAAGTGGCTTGGCAGGCTCATTTCGTAAAGAACATGTTCATCCGTCCGACGGAAGAAGAACTGGCTAACTACGGCGAACCCGACTTCGTTTCGTTCAACGCTTCCAAAGCAAAAGTTGAAAACTTCAAAGAACTGGGTCTGAACTCCGAAACGGCTACGGTATTCAACCTGAAAACCAAAGAACAGGTTATCCTGAACACTTGGTACGGCGGTGAAATGAAAAAAGGTCTGTTCTCTTACATGAACTACCTGCTGCCGCTGAAAGGCATCGCTTCCATGCACTGCTCGGCCAACACCGATATGAACGGCGAAAACACGGCTATTTTCTTCGGTCTGTCCGGTACAGGTAAAACGACCTTGTCTACCGACCCGAAACGTCTCCTGATCGGCGACGACGAACACGGATGGGACGACGAAGGTGTATTCAACTTCGAAGGCGGTTGCTATGCAAAGGTTATCAACCTGTCGAAAGAAGCTGAACCCGATATTTACAATGCCATCAAACGCGACGCTTTGCTGGAAAACGTAACGGTTGACGCTAACGGTAAAATCGATTTCGCCGACAAGTCCGTAACGGAAAATACGCGTGTATCGTATCCTATCTATCATATCGACAACATCGTTAAGCCGGTATCCAAAGGCGGCCCCGCCAAGAAAGTGATCTTCCTGTCGGCTGATGCTTTCGGCGTATTGCCTCCGGTATCCATCCTGACTCCGGAACAGACGAAATATTACTTCCTGTCCGGTTTCACGGCTAAGTTGGCCGGTACGGAACGCGGTATCACGGAACCGACTCCTACTTTCTCCGCATGCTTCGGCGCAGCCTTCCTGTCGCTGCACCCCACGAAATACGGTGAAGAACTGGTGAAGAAAATGGAAAAAGAAGGCGCTAAGGCTTACTTGGTGAACACGGGTTGGAACGGTAGCGGCAAACGTATCTCCATCAAAGATACGAGAGGTATCATCGACGCCATCCTCGACGGTTCGATCGACAAGGCTCCGACGAAAAAGATTCCGTTCTTCGACTTCGAAGTTCCGACGGAATTGCCCGGTGTAGATCCGAAGATCCTCGATCCGCGCGATACGTATGCTGATCCGGATCAGTGGACTGAAAAAGCAAAAGACCTGGCTACTCGTTTCCAGAAAAACTTCGCTAAGTTCACAGGCAACGAAGCTGGCAAGGCGCTGGTTGCTGCTGGTCCTCAGTTATAATAAGTTAAAAATCGGAGGTAATTTTCACCTAAGATTTGAAATATTTACAAATGAAAGCGCAAAATCATTGATTTTGCGCTTTTTTTATGATAACTACGTTAAATTTATTATAAATGTAAAGTAGTTTTAAAAATATATTGTTATCTTTACCCCAAATTACACTGTTATAAAGGGAAGCATACCGAATAGCTAATGATAAAGAAAATCGCACTGATCTTAGGAGTCGTTTTATGCCTGACTTCCTGCGGGAAAGACGTGGCCTACCGGATTGAAGGGAAACTGACGAATCTGGAAGATCAGACTGTTTACGCCGTATTTGAAAAAGATGATATAAAAAAGGTCGACACGGTAATGTGTTCGAAACCGGGCCATTTCACTATCGAAGAGCCTCAAAAAGGATTTAATTGCGTTACACTTTTTTTTGAAAATAAGGAACATTGGGTCACGGCTTATCTGGAGCCTGAGGGGGGAACGGTAACCGTGAGCGGGGATGCCCGTTATCCGTTATTGTTGCAGATAAAGGGCGGCCGCGCCAACGATAAGTTGACGGCTTTTCGCAAGGAAACCGCGCCTTTGTTTAAGGAGTTGACGGATTTGTCGAATCAATTGAACCGTAAAACGCCGACGAACAACAGTACCATTGAAGAAACCGATTTGGCATCGCGCATTGCGAACGTGAATCTACAGCTTAGCGAACAGGCGATGGCGTATATAAAAGAGCACCCGGACGAAAAAGCGTCGGTCGTGCTGATCCAGCTTTTCTTTACCGATCCGGACGATACGCGGAAAATGGATGAATTGTTGGCCTTGATCGACCCTGAGTTGAAGCGTTTTTATCTGGTAGATGAGCTTGAACAATACAGTGCGCGGGCGAAACGGACGGCGCTCGGGGCGGAGGCTCCCGATTTTAATGTGAAGAATGTGTATGGAAAGCCGGTTAGCTTGGATTCTTTTCCTGAAAAATATGTATTGCTTGCTTTTACGGCGCCTTGGTGCGATATGTGTCAGACAGAGGATTTGTATTTGGATAAAGTCGCGACGAAGTATCCGAAAGATAAACTCGATATTCTTTTAATCAGTCTGGACGACAATCAAAAAGAGCTTCGGGATGTGCTGGCAAAGGACAGTATCCGTTGGAATTTGGTTACCGATTCTGCCGGGCAGGCGGCTATGTTGATCGATTTGTATAATGTGAATGCGCTTCCGCGATGTTTCCTGATTGATGAAGATGGCAAGATTTTGTTGAAAACGGAGAACGGAATCGAAATCAAACAAACGCTCGAAAAATTATTTGAAGATTAGAAAAAAACTTTTTACTCCTTAAACCGAAAACCTGTCTATGCTTGTTAAAACCTTTGCCGCTGCCGTGCAAGGCATTTCCGCTATCGCTGTCACAATCGAGGTGAATTGTACGAAAGGTATCCAGTTCTTTTTAGTCGGCTTGCCGGATGTTGCCGTTCGCGAAAGTCACGAACGGATTATTTCAGCTCTCCAGGTCAGCGGCTATGCTTTTCCCCGTAATCGTATGGTTATTAATATGGCTCCGGCCGATATTCGGAAAGAAGGGTCGGCCTATGATCTGCCTTTGGCGGTCGGTATTCTGGCGGCGGCCGGGCAAATCGATGCCGGGCGGCTCGACCGGTATTTGTTGATGGGGGAATTGTCGCTCGACGGTACGTTGAAACCGATCAAGGGGGCGCTTCCGATTGCTTTGATGGCTCGGGATGCCGGTTTCGAGGGGTTTATTTTGCCGCGTGCAAATGCGCGGGAAGCGGCTATCGTGGATCGGTTGGCCGTGTATGCCGCGGATACCCTTGGGGATGTGGTGGAATTTATGGATGGCAAACGTTGCCTCGCACCGGTTCGGGTGGATACGCAGAAAGAATTTGCGTCGGGGCAGGATGCCTTCGATTGTGATTTTTCGGATGTGCGGGGGCAGGAAAATGTCAAGCGGGCGTTGGAGGTGGCGGCTTCGGGAGGGCATAATTTGTTGATGATCGGCAGCCCGGGAAGCGGCAAGTCGATGTTGGCCAAACGGCTGCCTACTATCTTGCCTCCCTTTAGCTTGGAGGAATCGCTGGAAACAACTAAAATTCATTCGGTGGCCGGGAAAACAGGGGGGGAGACTTCGTTGATGACGCGCCGGCCGTTTCGTTCTCCCCATCATACCATCTCGAATGTCGCGATGGTGGGCGGGGGAATGTATCCGCAGCCGGGCGAGATTAGTTTGGCGCATAACGGCGTGCTTTATCTGGATGAATTGCCGGAATTTAATCGCAGCGTGCTGGAGGTGATGCGGCAACCGTTGGAGGATCGGAAAATAACTATATCACGGGCGCGTTACGCGATCGATTATCCGGCGGGGTTTATGTTGGTTGCCTCGATGAATCCGTGCCCCTGCGGCTATTATAATCATCCGGAGCGGCCGTGCGTGTGTTCTGCCGGGGTAGTGAGGCGGTATATGAATCGTATTTCGGGGCCGCTTCTCGACCGGATCGATATCCAGATCGAGGTCGTGCCGGTGCCTTTCGAAAAAATATCGGAGGCGGCGCCTGCCGAATCCAGCGCCGCCATTCGCGAACGAGTGGTGCAGGCGCGGGCGGTGCAGGCGGCGCGGTATGCACCGTATGAGGGGATTTATTGCAATGCGCAGATGACGACGCGATTGCTTCATACGTTTGCCGTACCCGATGCGGCTGGTTTGAATTTGTTGAAGGAAGCGATGTCGCGGTTGAATCTGTCCGCCCGCGCTTACGATCGTATCCTGAAAGTGTCCCGTACGATCGCAGATCTGGCCGGGCAGGAAAAGATCGGTGCGGTGCACATCGCCGAGGCTATCCAATACCGTAACCTCGACCGGGAAGGGTGGGCAGGATAGAAGGGGCCTTCCCTTTGGGGTTACGAGAGCGCGGGTTTCGGATCGGTTTGCCGATTTTTGGGTTTGCTATTTTCTTCTTCTCTCCTTTCCTGTTTCCTGTTCTCTGTTTCTGTTTTCCGTGGTGGGTCGCACCTATTTTCTTTCTGGGTTCTTTTCCTAGTTAATCAACACTTTCACGGCTTTGTACTGATCCAATGAAATAAGATAGAAACCGGCTTCGGCCGAACACGACCATTGTCCGCCGGGTAATTGAACTTGCCGGATCAACTGTCCGTTGAGTGTCCAGATGCGCAGTAAGCCTCCCACGGCGGTGTGTACATGCAACTGGCCGGGGGTGGTATAAATCCGCACGTCGGCCGGAAGCGGTTCGTTGGAAGCGGGAAATTCCGTTTCCAGGAAGGAGGCGGTGATTTCGCGGTCGCTTGTGAGCTCGAATGTATAAGGGTTCAACGTATTTCCGTCATTCCATTTTTTGAACATGTCTCCGTTGGCCGGCTGGGCGGTCAGGGTGACGAGGGTGCCGTGTTCTAATTCGCCGGTAT
>DBFJSK010000570.1:0-13595 GCA_048403675.1 Tannerellaceae bacterium
ATGCTCATAATTAATAATTTATTTCTACCTTTGCCATCTCTTTTTCAGAAATGAAAACAGAGCAGCAATAACCCGACTGAAATTGAAACATTTTAAACTTCACGATAATGAAAATCAAAGCGAATAACGCAAACAATCCGGTTTGGAAAGAGGTTTACTCACACTCGAAGCTTCCGCAACAATTGGAACCGCTTTACGAGATTGCTACCAATCTGTGGTGGGTATGGAATCATGAAGGCGCCAAACTCTTTGGCAAAATAGATCGCGAACTCTGGAAATCAAGCGAAGGCAACCCCGTCTTCCTGCTTCAGAATCTCTCCTACAAACGCATGGAAGAGATCATGAACGACAAAGACCTGATGGCCGAAATCAAGAAAGTATATGCCGATTTCAAATCCTATATGAACGTAAAGCCGGACGCTACCAAACCTTCGGTGGCGTACTTCAGCATGGAATACGGCCTTACGAACGTACTTAAAATTTATTCCGGCGGTCTGGGCGTATTGGCCGGCGACTACCTGAAAGAAGCCAGCGACAGCAACATCGACCTTTGCGCCGTGGGTTTCCTGTATCGCTACGGTTATTTCACCCAATCGCTGTCGATGGACGGACAGCAGATCGCCAACTACGAAGCGCAGAATTTCAACTCGCTGCCCCTGACACAAGTGATGCAATCGAACGGCGAACCGGTCGTACTGGAAGTACCTTACCCCGGCCGTATCGTCTACGCCCACATCTGGAAAGTAAGCGTAGGCCGCGTGCCCTTGTACCTGATGGATACCGACATTCCGCAGAACAGCGAATGGGATCGTTCGATTACCCACCAACTGTACGGCGGCGACTGGGAAAACCGTATGAAACAGGAATACCTGCTGGGCATCGGCGGCATCATGATGTTGAACAAACTGGGCATCAAAAAACAGATTTACCACTGCAACGAAGGCCACGCCGCGCTTATCAACGCACAGCGTTTGGTAGATTATATCCATAACGACGGCCTGAGTTTCAACGAAGCGCTGGAAGTGGTTCGCGCCTCCGCCCTTTATACCGTACATACGCCGGTACCTGCCGGCCACGACTATTTCGACGAAGGTTTATTCGGCCGCTACATGGGCGAATTCCCCGGCAAGCTGGGCATCAGTTGGCAGGAATTCATCGATATGGGCCGCGAGAACCCCGGATCGAACGAAAAATTCTCCATGAGCGTATTCGCCCTCAACACTTGCCAGGAAGCCAACGGCGTAAGCTGGTTGCACGGGAAAGTATCCCAGCGCATGTTCGCCCCGGTATGGAAAGGCTATTTCCCCGACGAACTGCATGTGAGCTATGTAACCAACGGGGTGCATATGCCGACTTGGGCGGCTACGGAAATGAAAAAGTTCTACACCCGCAAGTTCAATAAAAACTTCTTCAACGACCAATCGAACAAAAAATATTGGGAAGCTATTCAGGATGTGCCCGATGAAGAAATCTGGGACATTCGCAAAACATTGAAGAAAAAACTGATCGATTATATCAAAGCCGAATACCGCGGTAGCTGGCTGAAGAACCAGGGAGATCCCTCGAAAGTGGTTTCCATCCTGGAAAAGATCAACCCGGACGCCCTGCTGATCGGCTTCGGACGCCGTTTTGCCACGTACAAACGCGCCCACCTGCTCTTTACCGATCTCGACCGGCTGGCCAAGATCGTTAACAACGAACAATTCCCGATTCAGTTCGTATTCACCGGCAAGGCTCACCCGGCCGACGGCGGCGGACAGGGATTGATTAAACACATCGTTGAAATCTCGCGTCGTCCGGAATTCCTGGGCAAGATCATCTTCCTCGAAAATTACGATATGCGTCTGGCACGCCGCTTGATTTCGGGTGTAGACGTATGGTTGAACACGCCGACCCGTCCGCTGGAAGCTTCCGGTACATCGGGCGAAAAAGCCGAAATGAACGGGGTATTGAACTTCTCGGTACTCGACGGTTGGTGGTATGAAGGCTACGTAGAAGGCGCCGGCTGGGCATTGACCGACAAACGTACGTACGAAAACCAGCAATATCAGGATCAGTTGGATGCCGCCACGATTTACCATACGCTGGAAACAGAGATCATCCCGACCTATTATGCTAAGAACAGTAAGGGATATTCGCCCGACTGGATTCAATACATCAAGAACTCCATCGCCAAGATCGCTCCGGACTATACCATGAAACGGATGCTCGACGATTACGAAAGCCGTTTCTACAGCAAGTTGGCTACGCGTTCGGCGCATCTGACGGCCGATAAATATGCGGTTGCCAAGAAACTGGCTACCTGGAAAGAAGAAGTGGCTGAACATTGGGATAGTTTCCAGGTAGAATCCTTCACGTCGGATCAGGATTTCACCCTCAACGGCCCGGTAGTAGGCAAAGAATATACGTTCAACCTGGTGATCGATCGTCACGACCTGAAAGGTATGTTGGGTGTAGATATGGTGGTTACGAAAGAAGATCCGGAAAAGCATACGCTGAGCGTGGTTTCCGTGCATCAATTCGATTTGCTGAAGGAAGAAGGTTCGAAACTTTATTTCCAACTGAAAACGACCCCGACCGAAGCCGGTAATCACCAGATGGGCTTCCGTGTGTTCCCGAAGAACAACGAGCTGCCTCACCGGATGGACTTCGCTTATGTGCGTTGGATTCAATTGTAAATCCTAACGCCGGTTAGCCAACCGACGATATGATAAACCAGCGCCCCCGGCCTGCGGACATTCTCCGTGCCGGGGGCGCTTTTGTTTAGGAAAAGCAGATTGTTCGGAAAGGAGAGTACGCATGGCCGGGAGACTTTGCCGACTAAACAAATTCCGCCTTACCTTATTGTACTTTTTCTTAGTAAAAACAAGAGCGCTGCCTACGAAATTTGTATGGGATGCCGATGCAATCCGAATTCCATGCCAGTGCATTTCAAATTGCATAAGCATGAAATTCGAAATGCACTGACATGTATTTTTCTTCTTCCGCAAACGGCTGATAATGAGCCATCTGCTAATTTCATGATTTTCGTTCGAATATCCGAAGGCTTCTTGTCTGTTTTTCTTTTTATTTTCCATCCGGAGACTCGCTGGCTCTCTCTTTCTCCTTCGTTTTTCTCTCCGTTTAACATGCCTCCTTCTCCCTTACCTCCCGCCTCGTCTTGCCCCTTACCACATCTCGCTTGTATTTCCCCCTACCCCATCTTCCTTGCATTTCCCCCCCCCGTTTCTCCCTCCGTTTCTCCCTCCGTATCTCCCTTAAGGCCGGTAGTATCCCCTTCCTTTCCGCCCCCTTTCCTACAAAATCCGGAACCCAAGCCACAAAAAAACGGGAATCCCGAAACCGGAACTCCCGTTCATAAGCAGGCATAAACTTCCTGCTCACTGGAAATGCTATCTGAACAAATTCAACCTCTCTTTAATCCATCCTCTTTTTGGGCTATCGAAGCATTCCATCTTAAACCGTTTAGAACGCATATGAAACGCCGATAGACGGCATCAATGCATAAATATTATAATGGCCGCCGAATGTCCGGTCAAGCCCCGTCAACAAATCCTTATCCGTATAAGAACCGTCGCGTCCGAAACCGGTGACATACGAAAAAGCAAAATCGACCGATAAAGCGTCGAGCGGACGGAAACTCAACCCCGCTGTGATACCGAATTTATCCATACTCGGCGTTTCGGGATTCAGAAAATCCTTTTTCACAGGCGATTCGTCGTAATAAGCTCCCAACCGAACATCGAAACGGTGGGTAGCGGCAAACTGAGCGCCCAACCGGTAAATACGGGTGTTATGGTACTGTTTGGAAGCCACCAGGTTATACTGGCTCAACGTAGAAGGAGAAAATTCGATGGCCAACGTCTGATACGCCCCCCAGCCTACAAATTGCACTTCACCCGACAGTATCCAGCGATTAGTAGGACGATAAGTAATCCCCGCCGTCCAGTTTTCGGGCAAGGGCAGTTCAGCCGAGAAAGTACCTTCGTTCAACGGCGGAATGGCCAGTTTATCCATCGGCAATTTAATTCCGTATGCGGCCGCCGCCTTCAACAATCCTTCTACTTGCGGCAACAAGCTTTCTTTCAGATCCGACTCGTTGGCATAGCTAAGCGAAATATCGCCTTCTTTCACGCGGGCGGTTACTTTGGAACGATAGGACAACCCGAGGGTAATTTTTTCGTTCAGATCGAACATGGCGCCCACGTTGAAGCCCAGACGCACACCGGCATCCCCTTTCAGGTTCACAGAAGCGGCCGAGGCATCGTCATACTTGGCCATGCCCTGCATGATCTCGGCCAATTTCGGTTTCAGCATCGCGGCTAAAGCCGGATTCTGTTCCAACAAGGGAGCAAATTGCTGCAACATCCCATTGGCCATATTCGTCATCTGTCCGGGGCCGATCAAAGCGCGGCTAAGGGAAATATTTCCGAATTCCATCATCAGTCCCGCTCCGATGCTTAACCGATCGGTAATTTTCCACGAAACAGTAGGTTGCACATTGAATGCTTTGAGGGAAATATCCTGTACCAAATGAGCGCCTTTCCAATCCTTTCCCCAATCCATCGTACTGCCGTAAGGAGTGGTGACGCTGACGCCGGCTGCCAGGAAATCGTAAATCTTAAAACCGGCATATACATACAAAGGAGTGCTCGGCGTATTGTCCGGACGGTGCGTATAATCGCCGTCGGTAAATTTACCTTTGGAAAAAACGCCTGCTACGCCGGCCGATAAATGGATATTTTTATCCAGGAAAGCCAGTCCGGCAGGGTTGAAGTGCATGCTTTCGGCTCCCAACTTCATGGCGACGCCAACATGACCCATCCCGGCTTGTTTCGTACTTTGCGCATTTACCTGGTAGCCTTCCGCGGCGGCATACGAGAGAGGAAGCATGGATAAACATGCCAATGCAATAACTTTCTTCATAAAATACAAATTTGTTTAACCTTGATCGTTACTCGTTTAGATTCCCTTTCACGGGTTTCTGCAGACGTAAACGGCCGCAAAGATAAGGACTTTTCCTAAATATTGCACATTTTTATAAGAAATGTGCTGCACAAATTAACAACAGATGTGCAGAATAACCGGCGGCCGCGGAAGCGCTATTCCTTTTTTACCCCCTCAGAAAAAATATTCCCCTTGCTTCCGCCTAAGCGAAAAGAGGGAGCGATCCGGCAACAACCAACCGGGACGCGGGCATACCTGAGCGATTATTTTGTAGCCCGGCAAATTTATATACGATAAAAGTCATACCTTTAAGGCTCATTCTATGAATCAACGCTATCCGACAGTGGTTGTGAATACAAAAACCGGCGGATAAGGATAAAACGTACCCTTAAAAATCACCTGATACCCTTTATGATAAATACACTTACCTCCCTACGCTTCCTGTTCGCCCTGATGGTATTCGGAGCACATTGCTATGTGATCGATCCCTTTTTTGAGGCTCATTTTTTCAAGGAAGGTTTCGCAGGCGTCAGCTTCTTTTTCGTCCTTAGCGGTTTCATAATCGCTTATAATTACGAGGACAGGCTGCGTCGGCAGACCACCACACGACGTACCTTTTGGGTGGCACGTTTGGCTCGAATTTATCCGCTGCATCTGCTCACCCTCTTTCTCGCCGCCGCCTTGGGCGGATATGTGGCGGCGGACGGGGTGCTCGACTGGTGGAAGCATTTCTTTGCGTCGTTCCTGCTCCTACAGGCGTACGTGCCGAAAGCTGATTATTACTTTTCCTTCAACAGCCCTTCCTGGAGCCTCTGTTGCGAACAGTTATTTTATTTCCTGTTCCCGTTTCTGGCGCTTTGGGTACACCGGGGAAGAAATTTATTCTACCTTTTCTCGGTCTGCGCCCTACTCGTCGTCGCCGGCATGTATCTTACCCCTGTCGAGCAGATTAAGGGATACTGGTATGTCAATCCCCTTACGCGTCTTCCCGATTTTATTTGGGGGATGTTGCTTTATAAGGTATATCTCCGGCTGAATAATCTTTCCATCACGCGTGCACAAGGCACGGCGGCCGAAATACTCGCGGTGGCGGTTTTTATCCTATTTTGTTTTTGGGCGGCAGAGGTGCCTAAAGTATACCGGTACTCCTGCTATTACTGGCTGCCGATAGCTTTTATCCTGCTCAGTTTCGCTTTGCAGAAAGGGGCGCTCTCGCAACTGCTCTCCCTTAAATGGCTGATTATAGGCGGCGAGATCAGCTATGGATTCTATCTTATCCATCTCTTTGTGATACTGACTTACAAACAGTGGCAGGAGCTATACGGGTGGCAGCTAGACTGGCAGGTTGTCGTTCCCGTTCTTTTTATCCTCACCGTTATCCTCAGCCTGTTGTCCTATTATTACTTTGAAAAACCGATGAACAAACAGATAAAAAAACGCTTTGCGAAAGGATATGCAAACAAAGAAGGGTGAGCGAGCAAACCGTAGATTTTCTCCTTTATTTCTTGACGGCACGCATCTGAAAGCGTACAGGAACTGGTATAGAAGATAGGAACCTGGCCTTGCCTTCCTTTTATATCGGATCTTTACATTATCTTTGTCCTTCGAAAAGAAACCGTTTTTCTTTTCCGTGTGCTTGCTCAACCACGTACTAAAAACAAGAATAAAATGAAACATCAAGATGCCGCTTTGGTATGCTTCTCGGGTGGACAAGACTCCACCACCTGCCTGTTCTGGGCCAAGAAGCATTTTTCCCGTGTAGAAGCCGTCTGTTTTACCTACGGACAAAAACATTCCCTCGAAATCGAGATCGCCCGCGCCCTGGCCGAAGAAGCCGGCGTGCCGTTCCAACTTCTCGACGTCTCGCTTATCGGCCAACTTGCTCCCAATTCGCTCACGGATACGTCGATCGAGATGGATCCGGAAAAACCGGCCGACAGTTATCCCAACACCTTTGTTCCGGGCCGGAACCTGGTCTTCCTCACCTTTGCCGCTATTCTGGCGCGAAGCAAAGGAATTTTCAACCTCGTCACCGGAGTGTCGGAAACCGATTTCAGCGGCTACCCCGATTGCCGGGATACGTTTATCCGGTCGCTCAATGTGACACTCAACCTGGCGATGGACGAACAATTCGTACTTCATACCCCGCTGATGGATCGGGATAAAAGCGAAGTGTGGGAACTGGCCGACGAATTGGGCGTATTCGACCTGGTACGTACCCGCACCCTGACTTGCTATAACGGCGTACCCGCCGACGGCTGCGGCCACTGCCCCGCCTGTAAGCTACGACGCGAAGGATTGATAACTTACCTCAAACGCAAAAAATAACCCCCTATGGACGACAGAAAACAAGAAAACGAATTGCATCTGTTGGGCGCAACGACCGTGTACCGGGAAGATTATGCCCCCGAAGTATTGGAAGCATTCACCAACAAGCATCCCGACAACGACTATTGGGTACGCTTCCATTGCCCCGAATTCACCAGCCTTTGCCCTATCACGGGGCAACCGGATTTCGCCACGATCTACATCGATTATATCCCCGACGTGAAAATGGTGGAAAGCAAAAGTTTAAAATTATATTTATTCAGTTTCCGCAGCCACGGCGCGTTTCATGAAGATTGCGTGAATCTGATTATGAAAGATCTCATCCGGCTGATGGATCCGAAATATATTGAAGTAACCGGTATTTTCACGCCGCGGGGAGGGATCAGCATCTACCCCTACTGCAATTACGGCAAGCCGGGCACGAAATACGAAGCGCTGGCGGAAAAACGGCTTTTCGAGCATCGCCCCTAGGATTTTCAGGCTTTGTACAATTAAAATTAAAAAATAGTTTATATTTGTAGCTGTTTTAAGTTAACGATCAAATCTGTTTAGACCATGAGTAAAAAAATGCTTTCTGTGGCTGTATGTACCTTAGCCGCCTGTACGTTTGCAAACGCACAAAACAATATGCCGACCGGATATGCCGGCATTACGCACGAGATGTCTGAATTTTACGAACCGGTTCCTCCTACCGTAACCCCGGGATCGGAATTGAAAGGGGGCGGTTTTACAGCTCCTTCCGACGCCATCATTTTATTCGACGGGAAAGATCTTTCCGCTTGGGAAAGTCCTAAAGGCGGCCCGGCCGCGTGGGATGTGCACGACGGCGTGTTTACGGTAAATAAAAAGAAAGGGGATATTCAAACCAAGCAAAAGTTCGACAGTTTCCAACTGCATATTGAATGGCAGGTGCCCGAAAACATTACGGGCGAAGGGCAATTGAGGGGAAACAGCGGCATTTACCTGCAAGGTATGTATGAAGTACAGGTGCTCGACTGCTACAATAACCCGACCTACGTAAACGGGATGGCAGGCAGTATCTACAAACAATCCAGCCCGTTGGCGAATGCCATGCGCAAGCCGGGTGAGTGGAATGTATACGATATTATCTACACGGCTCCCGTATTTAAAGAAGACGGCAGCTATCGCAGCCGCCCCACGGTGACGGTGATCCAGAACGGGGTGGTGTTGCAAAATAACACAACTATTTTAGGCACCACCGAATGGATCGGTTTCCCGCAAGTGAAAAAACATGGCGCCGGCCCGATTTTACTGCAAAGTCACGGCGATCCCAGCGAACCGATCAGCTATCGGAATATCTGGATTCGGGAATTGTAAGTAATTCTGTTGAAAGAGGCGTATCCTTTTGCCGGGAATCGTCTCTTTCGGCAACCTCAACCGGTCGGCCGGGTCAGTCGGAGGTGGCCGAAGCACTTTTACGGAAAGATGGAAGGTGTCTCACGAATCTGGCGTCTGTACAAACAAGGCGGTTTGTTTTCCACCCGAAGCGTATCCCACGGTTTTTGCCAAACTTGGGCGTGCGCTTGCACTGAGGAACAAACCGCCTTGTTTCTTTTTTTAAAAACCATTCGGCTGAGTGGCTAAAAGCTTTTCTTTTTAAGCAGGTTAATCGGGCGTAAGGTTAAATTCGTCTTTCAACCGGGCCAGGGCCGGATTGATTCTCATCAAAAGTTCGAATTTTTCGGAGGTAGTATAAGCCAGGTGTTTTTCGTTCGATTCAATAATCCGGACGCGCATCTGGACACGATTGTTTTTCAGTTGTATCCTGAGTTGGCTTAAAATATCGATCGCTCCGTTGAATAACTCCTCCTGTTGGCCGGGATTATGAACGGCGACTTCGAAAAAGAAATTTTCCTGCAAAACCGGCTTGCAGTTAATCATCGTATTCTTCAAATATACTTTCTTATCGATACTTCCGGCAAAGGCGTCCCAAGCGGCTACCAGTTCTTCCTCGGTAAACGGATTTGCCGATTCGCGTGCCGGGGCGGCCGCCTGACGTACCGTCTCTGCCTGCGGTTTTTCGATGCCGATTTCTTTCAACGAAGTAACCGGGGGGCGGCCCGGTCTACGGTTCGGATTCCCGGCGGGTGGCGTAAGCGGGATCGATGCTACCTGGGAAACAGCCGGCTGCGCTGTCGCCGGAGTTGCTTGCATAGAGGCGGCTGTTCCTCTGTCCAGCTCATGCATACCCGCGAGGGGAGTTGCCGTAGGCGAGGCGCCCGGCTGAACAGAGGTTGCCATACCGGGTTGCGCCTGGGAAGCCGCCCCCGAGGGCGCCGGTTGACCCGACGTTCTTAGTTGGCCGGAAGCCGATACCCCGCCGGTGCCGGAAGATAGGCCCTCCACGGAATTTCCTCCGCCTACGGGTTCAATCAGTCCTTTTTTTTTATCGTCGCCTGCAGGAAGCGGGCGGCTTAACTGGCAAAGTTGGATCAGGGTAAGTTCAAGCAACAAGCGTTTGTTGCGACTCACGCGGTAATTCAGATCGCAGGTGTTGGCCAGTTCGATCGCTTTGAAAAGAAAGGCGTCCGAACACCGGGCGGCCATTTCTTTATAACGCTCGCGGATGGAGGCTCCTACCTCAAAAAGAATGAGGGTGGCTTCGTCTTTGCAAACCAGAAGATCGCGGAAATGCGCGGCCAGGCCGGTGATGATATTTTGTCCGTCGAAGCCTTTGAGCAGAATTTCGTTCAGGACAAGGATAGAGGCGCGTACGTTCCCGGACAGAATATGGTCGGTCAAGCGGAAATAATATTCATAATCGAGCACATTGAGGTTGTCGATAACCGCCTGGTAGGTGATATTGCCGTTGGTAAAGCTTACCACCTGGTCGAAGATGGAGAGTGCGTCGCGCATACCGCCGTCGGCTTTTTGCGCGATGACGTTGAGGGCTTCCGCTTCGGCGGATACGTTTTCCAAGGAGGCTACGTATTGCAAATGCTCTACCATATCGGCAATCGAGATGCGCGAAAAATCGTAAATCTGGCAACGCGAGAGGATCGTAGGCAATACCTTATGTTTCTCGGTGGTAGCCAAAATGAACAAGGCATGGTGCGGAGGTTCTTCCAAGGTTTTCAGGAAAGCGTTGAAAGCGGCCGAACTAAGCATATGGACTTCGTCGATGATGAACACCTTGTATTTGCCGATGGGAGGCGGAATACGCACCTGGTCGATCAGCGAACGGATGTCGTCGACCGAGTTGTTGGAAGCGGCATCCAACTCGTGGATATTGTAAGAACGTTGTTCGTTGAAGGCCAGGCAGGATTCGCAGGCGTTGCAGGCTTCCCCGTCGGCGGTGGGGTTCATGCAATTGATGGTTTTTGCAAAGATACGGGCGCACGAGGTCTTACCTACCCCGCGTGGACCGCAGAACAGATAAGCATGGGCCAGTTTATTGCTCTGGATGGCATGCTTCAGGGTGGTAGTCAGCGATTTTTGTCCTACTACGCTCCGAAAGGTAGAGGGGCGGTACTTCCTTGCCGATACGATATAATTATCCATTCACTGTTTTTTATTGATGGAACGAAGATAGAATGAACCGAGTGCAGAAGCAGATTTTACTGGCACGCGGCCGGGCGCAGAAACAAACTGGCTTAAGGCTCTCTGCTGAGGCACAAGCTATCTCCGGTTTTCCAGAAAGCAAAGATAATAAATAAAATTGATTTCTTCTCTGCTATTTATAGGCCGATATGCCGCCCGCTGGGCTGGCAGAAAGAAAGCGATAGGGTGCGGCCGGATGTATTTCAAGGAAATGAAACGGGGTTGAGAAAAGTTAACCCTGAAGATGTAAAGATATAAAAATAATTCGTTTACCTTTGCAAAAAAGGAAAGGTAGCATGTCATTTATAACACGCATCAAAGAATTCTATCGAAAGTATTTATCGCGGATAAACGCTTATTGGCTGGTTACGATCGGTTTCCTTATCCTCACCTTCACGGCCGGCGACAGCAATCTGTATAAACGGTATACGTACGATGAAAAAATACGGAGCCTGGAAAAAGAAATCAAGCATTACCAGCATGAAATAGAGGTAAACAGCAAGAAACTGAACGATCTGCGTACCGATAAGGAAGGGCTTGAACGTTTCGCCCGGGAAGAGTATTTTATGAAAAGAAAAAATGAGGATGTGTTTATCATCAAAGAGAGATAATGAATCGTAAAACTAGGACAATTATTTTCAATATAGCCGCTCTCTTCGTGTTGGCGGGCGCAGCATTGTATTTGACGAAATGGGTAGTCGCACCCTATTTGTTTGCAGTAGGTACGGCCGGTATCGCCGTGTGCTATCTTACCCTGCCGGTGGCAGGGATGAATTTCCGCCTCAAGCGGTTGCACCGAATGAACATACTAGCCGGTTTGCTCGGGATCGTGGCTTCCGCCCTGATGTTCGCCGGACGATTGGAATGGGTGCTTTGCCTGACGATTTCGGCTATTTTGCAAGTGTATACCTCTTTCGTCAGTCCGAAAGAGCCGGAAAACGAAGCCTAAAACCGGGGGGGTGCGTTGTTGAATGAGAATCCCCTATAAGCTATAAGTCCGGCCTTACCGGCACTTTTCACCGTTTCGTAAGCACTTCCTTTTAAAAACAAACGGGGGGGGTAATTTGCCTTGCCAACAGATCGTTTACAAATTTAGGAAACGACCCAATTCTCCGAAAAAGAGTGCCCGGACTATTTTAAAACAAATCCTTCCCGCTAAAAAAATGAGGGTGTGTCAAAACTCATTTTTAGCAAGGATGAACTTTTAATCTGAAACTTGAGCATGCCTACAGACAAAAGAATAAGCCGTATCATTACTCAAAAGAGAGTTTGATACGGCTTATGTAGGTTTCGTAGTTACAATCTGTAACTTTTCAGAGGGGTCGCTTTCGTTTTGACACACCCTTATCTCTTATCCATAGGTCGGGCACAAACCGACCCCTTCTTATTTTTTTATTTTATTTAGCGGGAGAAGAATAGTTCCGGTTCAGGTAATCAATCAGTTCGCGGGTAATATCGTAAGTTTCGCCGGCAAACAGGATGTTATCGCCCATCGTGTTGCTGAATACCACCTGGAATCCCTTGTCTTTATTGAAAGCTTTGAGCTGAGCTACGACGGTATCGCGCAATTGTTCGTTCAGCTTCTGTTGTTCCTGCATCAGTTCCTGAGCCAGTTGGTTGTCGAGGTTCTGCAATTCCTGTTGTTTATTCAACAAACGTTGTTGTTCCTGTTCGGCTCTTTCGCGGGTCAGGAAGGCGTTGTTCTCCACTTTACGTTGAAAATCCTGCATTTCGCTCTGCAAGGTACGGGCCTTCTGGGTAATATTGGCGCGGGAATTTTCCTGTTTTTTCAGGATAATCTCGTTCAGATCTTTCGAATAATTGTAATTCTGCAAAAGCGAGTCTACATTGACATAGGCAATCGGGAGCACACTTGCACTCGTCGTATCCCCTCCGTTTGTAAATGTTCTCGTAACGCTTGATTCTTTCTTGCCGGTAAATTGCATGACAAACAAAATCACGACAGCCACAGCGAGCACACCGTTAATCACGTAGTTAATGTTCTTCATAAAGTGTAAATTAAATCTTTATTCATTTTTTGTTTTTTCAATCCTTTCATAGAGATTCTTTTTCCGAGCCTCTTCCTGATGTTGCCGGCGGGCACAATGAATGCCTTTTTTGCCAAGCGCTTTGTTCCCGTCGATATGTGTATTGGGGAATCGGCCTCCCTTTTTCAACAGCACTTTTACCGAGAGTAACACAACACAAATAACAAGAATTATGACCGTAAATAATAAGGTTGTAAGCATTTTCTCTATATTTGTTCCCGAAAACAAAGATAGGCTCCATCAGCGGCAAAATGAAGCAAACTTGCTCTGCTGCCAGGTTCGCACGATCTTTGTGGACGCAAATATAAGAGTTTAAGTGATTACAAAGTACCTTTTTGGTATTTTATTCTAGTTTTTTTCGAACCTGACACCAAACGGCATATCATTATTAACTATAGAGTAACATCTATAATATATTCTAACATTATGAAGATTACAGATTTAAAACCCGCCATCGTATGGAAATTCTTCCATGAGGTGACCCAAGTGCCCCGCCCTTCGAAAAAAGAGGGGAAAATGATCGAGTTTCTTGAATCATTTGCCAAAACGTATCACGTGGCCATCAAAAAAGATAAGGCCGGGAATATCCTGATGTCGAAACCGGCCACGGCGGGCATGGAAGATCGCCCTGTGGTTGTATTACAATCGCACATGGATATGGTTTGTGAAAAAAACAACGATACGAAACACGATTTCGACAACGATCCCATC
>DBFJSK010000571.1:0-1991 GCA_048403675.1 Tannerellaceae bacterium
TTATTTCCCCCTTCGCCCGACACACGCATCCTTCCCGCCCTCCCTTTTTGGAGGAACGAAACGACAAAAAATGAACCAAACTAGTATAAAATGAAAACACACTATCTACTCCTGGCCGCACCGGCCACCGGATTCGCCCTCTTCTCCGCCTGCCAGACGAAGCCACAACAAGCGCCCCAGGCAAAGCCCCTGAACATCGTCTACATCATGACCGACGACCATACCGCCCAAATGATGAGCTGCTACGACACCCGCTACGCCCACACCCCCAACCTCGACCGGATCGCCCGCGACGGCGTCCTGTTCACCAACAGCTTCGTGGCCAACTCCCTGAGCGGCCCCAGCCGGGCCTGCATGCTGACCGGCAAGCACACCCACAAGAACGGCTTTTACGACAACACCCATTGCGTATTCGACGGCAGCCAGCAAACCATGCCCAAGCTACTGCAAAAAGCCGGCTACGAAACGGCCCTTATCGGCAAATGGCACCTTGAAAGCCTGCCCACCGGCTTCGATTACTGGGAGATCGTACCCGGCCAGGGCGATTACTACAACCCCAGCTTCATCACCCAGCAGAACGACACCATCCGGCGCCACGGCTATCTGACCAACCTCATCACCGACATGAGCATCGACTGGCTGGAAAACGGACGCGACCCGGCGAAACCCTTCTGCCTTTTGATCCACCACAAAGCGCAGCACCGCAACTGGATGGCCGACACCTGCAACCTGGCTTTATACGAAGATAAAACGTTCCCGCTGCCCGCCAATTACTACGACGATTACGCAGGACGCCCCGCCGCCGCGGCCCAGGAAATGAGCGTGATAAAAGACATGGATCTGATTTACGACCTGAAAATGAACCGCCCCGACAAGGACAGCCGCCTGAAAAAGACCTACGAAAGTTATTACGGCCGCATGGATTCGGCCCAGAAGGCGGCGTGGGACGCTTTTTACGATCCCCTCATCGAGGACTTCTACCGGCGCAACCCGCAAGGCAAAGAACTGGCCGAATGGAAATTCCAACGCTACATGCGCGACTATCTGAAAACCCTCAAATCGCTCGACGACAACGTAGGCCGCGTGCTGGACTACCTCGACAAGGCCGGCCTTGCGGACAACACCCTCGTGGTGTATACCTCCGACCAGGGCTTTTACATGGGCGAGCACGGCTGGTTCGACAAACGCTTCATGTACGAAGAATCCTTCCATACCCCGCTCCTGATGCGGCTGCCGGGCGGCAAAAAGGGCACGATCGACGCCTTTGTGCAGAACATCGACTACGCCCCGACCTTCCTGGAGCTGGCCGGCGCACCGATCCCCGCCGACATACAGGGCGTCTCGCTGCTGCCTCTGTTGAAAGGCGAAACACCGGCCGACTGGCGCACCTCGCTCTATTACCATTATTATGAATATCCGGCCGAGCACATGGTAAAAAGACACTACGGTGTGCGGAACGACCGCTACAAACTGATCCATTTCTACAACGACATCGACCAGTGGGAACTCTACGACCTGCAAACCGACCCTACCGAGATGCACAACCTCTACGGCCAGCCGGGATATGAAAAGGTGACACAGGAGATGCACGCGGAGCTGGATAAATTGCAGGAACAATACGACGATCCCATCCGGTTTGAAATGAACAAAAAATAAGCCGACGCCATGAAGACAGGATATTTCTTGCTGGCCGGTTTCACAGCATGTATCGCGCTGGCCGGCTGTTCCTCGCGTTGCTCTTCCCCTCCCCCTTCTATCGTTCCGCTGCCTCGCGAAGCTACGCTGCATAAGGGCGTGTTCACCTTCGACGAAGGGACGCGTATCGAAGTGGAGAATGAAACACAGGCCGACGTGGCCCGATTATTTGCCGCTCAGTTCGGTGCACCGGCCGGATTTACGCCGGCGGTGCAAGTAACGGGAGACGGCAAAAAGGCGACGGCCGAGATGAAAGGGATGGCGGCCGAGATGAAAGGGGTGGCCACCGAGATGAA
>DBFJSK010000572.1:0-2805 GCA_048403675.1 Tannerellaceae bacterium
GGAAAAGCAGACATGAGAAACCTGCTGGGTGGTAAAGGTGCAAACCTTGCCGAAATGAACCTGATCGGGGTACCTGTACCTCCGGGATTCACCATCACAACCGAAGTTTGTTCAGAATACTATGAATTAGGCAA
This sequence comes from Tannerellaceae bacterium, assembly GCA_048403675.1. Classification (GTDB taxonomy): domain Bacteria; phylum Bacteroidota; class Bacteroidia; order Bacteroidales; family Tannerellaceae; genus Parabacteroides. The sequence goes on from DBFJSK010000572.1 coordinate 135, forward strand.
AGATAAAGTGGTCGAACTGCTTAAAGACGATGTGGAAAAAGCGATCGCTAATGTAGAAGTATTGATGAAATCGAAGTTCGGCGATGTAGAAAACCCCTTGTTGGTTTCTGTACGTTCGGGCGCCCGCGCTTCCATGCCGGGTATGATGGACACCATTCTGAACTTGGGCTTGAACGACGAAGTAGTAGAAGGACTGACACGCAAAACCGGCAATCCCCGTTTTGCATGGGATTCCTATCGCCGTTTCGTACAAATGTACGGCGACGTGGTGTTAGGGATGAAACCCAACAATAAAGAAGATATTGATCCTTTCGAAGCCATTATCGAAGAAGTAAAGAAAGCCAAAGGCGTGAAGCTGGACAACGAGCTGGATGTGGAAGACCTTAAAACCCTGGTCAGCAAATTCAAGGCAGCCGTTAAAGCCCAGACCGGACAGGATTTCCCCACTTCGGCTTACGAACAATTATGGGGCGCCATCTGCGCCGTATTCAATAGCTGGATGAACGAACGCGCCATCCTGTATCGCAAAATGGAAGGTATTCCCGCCGAATGGGGGACGGCCGTCAGCGTACAAGCGATGGTATTCGGAAACATGGGCAACACTTCCGCTACAGGCGTATGCTTCTCGCGCGACGCCGGCAACGGTGAAGACCTCTTTAACGGCGAATACCTGATTAACGCCCAGGGCGAAGACGTAGTAGCCGGTATCCGCACCCCGCAGCAGATCACGAAAATCGGTTCGCAACGTTGGGCCGAACGCGCCGGCATTTCGGAAGAAGAACGCGTAGAGAAATATCCTTCGATGGAAGAAGCGATGCCCGAAATCTACAAACAACTCGACGAGCTGCAAACGAAACTCGAAAATCACTACCGCGATATGCAAGATATGGAATTTACCGTACAGGAAGGTAAACTCTGGTTCCTGCAAACCCGCAACGGCAAACGTACCGGTGCAGCGATGGTGAAAATTGCCATGGACTTGTTGCATCAAGGAATGATCGATGAAAAGACAGCCCTCGAACGCATCGAACCCAACAAACTCGACGAGCTGCTTCACCCGGTATTCGATAAAAAAGCACAAAAACAAGCCAAAGTATGGGTACGCGGCCTCCCGGCTTCCCCGGGTGCTGCCACCGGACAAATCGTTTTCTTTGCCGATGATGCAGCCAAATGGCATGCCGACGGAAAGAAAGTCGTGATGGTACGTATCGAAACGTCTCCCGAAGACTTGGCCGGCATGACAGTAGCCGAAGGTATCCTGACCGCTCGCGGCGGTATGACCTCGCACGCAGCCGTTGTAGCCCGTGGTATGGGTAAATGCTGCGTATCGGGAGCCGGCGCACTTGCTATCGACTATAAAAATAAAACCGTCGATGTAGACGGCATCACATTGAAAGAAGGCGATTACTTATCGATCAACGGTACCACAGGCGAAGTCTATGTTGGCAAGGTGGAAACCCAGGCCGCCGAATTGTCCGGCGATTTCGCCGATCTGATGGCCCTGGCCGATAAATATACCAAACTGCAAGTACGCACCAACGCCGATACGCCGCATGATGCAGCTATCGCCCGCAGCTTCGGTGCCGTCGGTATCGGACTTTGCCGTACGGAACATATGTTCTTCGAAGGAGAAAAGATCAAAGCCATGCGCGAAATGATCCTTTCCGAAGACGCCGAAGGACGCAAAGCCGCTTTAGCGAAGATCTTGCCCTACCAGAAAGACGACTTCAAGGGAATCTTCAAAGCGATGGCCGGCTGCCCGGTAACCGTACGTCTGCTCGATCCTCCTTTGCACGAATTCGTTCCTCACGATCTGAAAGGCCAGGAAGAAATGGCTGAAGCCATGGGGGTATCCGTGAAAGAAATCCAGAAACGCGTAGAATCGCTTTGCGAACACAACCCGATGCTCGGACACCGCGGCTGCCGTTTGGGAAATACGTATCCGGAAATCACGGAAATGCAGACAAAAGCCATTTTGGGCGCTGCTTTGGAACTGAAAAAAGAAGGTATCGAAGCCAAACCCGAAATCATGGTGCCGCTAACCGGTATCTTGTACGAATTCCAGGAACAGGAAAAAGTAATCCGTAAAGCTGCCGAAGAATTATTTGCCGAAATGGGCGACCGCATCGAATTTAAGATCGGTACGATGATCGAAATCCCGCGTGCTGCCTTAACGGCCGATCGTATCGCCTCTTCCGCCGAATTCTTCTCTTTCGGTACCAACGACTTGACGCAGATGACCTTCGGTTATTCGCGCGACGACATCGCTTCTTTCCTTCCGGTATACCTGGAAAAGAAGATCCTGAAGGTAGACCCCTTCCAGGTACTCGACCAAAACGGTGTAGGCCAATTGGTACGCATGGCTACGGAAAAAGGCCGCGCCATCCGTCCGGAACTGAAATGCGGTATCTGCGGTGAACACGGCGGTGAACCCTCTTCTGTTAAGTTCTGCCATAAGGTAGGTTTGAACTACGTATCTTGCTCGCCTTTCCGCGTGCCTATTGCCCGCATTGCAGCGGCACAGGCAGCTATCGAGGATTAAACATTTGATAAATTAGAAGACTAACTATCAATAGATTAGGCTGATGAATGGCTAGAGAGCTGTTTGTCAGCCTTTTCTTTTGGGGGTATTTGGAGCATAAAATGAGCAGAATAAAGGGGGTTGTTTAGA
>DBFJSK010000573.1:0-8797 GCA_048403675.1 Tannerellaceae bacterium
TTCGCTGAATCGCAAGTTGGATAAATATCGGAATTATACACGGATGACTTCGGAACTGATGCCCGAAATCAAGGTGTTATTCCCGTTTGTGGAAGAGGCTTCGTGTTCGCAGACCTTTATCATGCATGCGGATTCGCTCCGGCAGGATACCGTGATGTTGGTGTATTTGAAGAGCAGAACGCGGGTGAAGGAGGCGGAACGGAAAAAAATACGGGCATGGCTGGAGGCCCGGGCCGAAACAAAGTATATCAAATTACTAATAGAATAATAAGAACAGAACAATGAAGTTAATGAAAAGTGTGTGGACCCTTGTTCTCTCGCTGATCGTCGGCGGCCAGGTGTACGCCGACGAGGGGATGTGGGTAATGAAGGAATTGAATAAACTGAATCTGGCCCGGATGGCCGAATTGGGTTTCGTGCCTTCTGTCGATAAGTTGTATAGTGAAACCGATCCGTGCGTGGCGAACGCCGTGGTGATTTTCGGCGGCGGCTGTACGGGGATTACCGTGTCGGATGAGGGGCTGATTTTTACCAACCATCATTGCGGTTTCGGGGCGATTCAGCAGTTGAGTAGCGTGGAACACGATTACCTGAAAAACGGTTTCGTGTCGCAGAACAAACAGGCGGAACTTCCGGTGCCGGGCCTGAGCGTGCGCTATTTGCGGGAAACGGTAGACGTGAGCGACCGTATCAACAGCCAGATAGACGGCATCCGGGAAGAGCATTTGCGCCTGGCGGCGGCCGATTCGATCGGGAAAGCGATTTGCGATTCGATCGGCGTGGATGAATTTGTAGCGGCCGATGTGGTTCCGTTCTATAACAACAACAAATATTTCCTGGTGGTGTATGACGTATACCGGGATGTACGCATGGTTTTCGCGCCGCCCAGCTCGGTGGGGAAATTCGGCGGCGATACCGACAACTGGATGTGGCCCCGGCATACGGGCGACTTTTCGGTGTTTCGCGTGTATGCCGGTGCGGATAACAAGCCGGCCGAATATAGCGCGTCCAACCAACCTTACCGGCCGAAGTATGTAGCCGAGGTTTCGATGGCGGGTTACGAGGATAAGGATTATGCAATGACGATCGGTTTCCCCGGAAGTACCGACCGCTACCTCAGTTCGTGGGGCGTACAGCAGCGGATCGAGAACAGCAACAAGCCGCGGATCGAAGTGCGCGGTATCAAACAGGCCATCTGGAAAGAGGGTATGCAGGCCAGCGACGCTGTCCGGATCAAGTATGCTTCCAAATATGCGGGTAGTTCCAATTACTGGAAAAATTCGATCGGCATGAACCGCGGATTGGCCAATCTGCATGTGATCGACCGCAAGCGGGCCGAGGAGAAAGCGTTTGCCGAGTGGGTGGCCGCCGATCCGGCGCGTCAGTCGAAATATGGCGAGGTGCTCGGTTTGCTGGAAAAAGGGTTTACTTCCACGTCCGATTACCGCCAGGCCGGCACTTATCTGTCGGAAGCTTTTATGGGAGGCGCCGAGATTATCCGCCTGGCCCGCATGGTGCAGAGCGTGGATGTGCAGGGTTCCACGCCCGGCGAAATCGATACGTTCCTGATTGAAAGAATCCAGCCGTTCTTCAAGGATTACGAACCGCAGCTCGACCAAAAAGTGCTGGCCGCCCTGATGAAGGTGGTGAAAGAACGGGTTCCGGCCCAGTATTTGCCGGATATTTACGAGAAGGTGGATAAGAAGTACAAGGGCGATTATGAACGGTATGCGGCCGACGTGTTTAAGAAGACGTCGCTTTTATCGTACGACAAGATAGCCGAGATGCTGCGTAATCCGAAAGAATATAAGAAGTTGCAAAAAGATCCGGCGGCCGAACTCAGCCTTTCGACCATGATGTCGATGTTCGAATTGCAGCAAATGATGGGCAATGCCTTGTATGACGTGGAAAAAGGCGAACGGCTTTATTTTGCGGGTTTGAAGGAAATGTATCCCGAAAAGGCGCTTCCTTCCGATGCTAACTTCACGATGCGGTTGAGTTATGGTTCGGTGGGCGGCTATCGTCCCTACGATGCGGCCTGGTATTCTTATTATACCACGCAGCAGGGGATTCTGGAAAAGCAGGATTCCACGAGCGACGAATTCTGGGTACAGCCTGAGATTCTGGATAGGATGCGCGGGAAGGATTTCGGCCCGTATGCCAACGATAAGGGAGAATTGCAGCTTTGTTTCCTGACGAATAACGATATTACCGGCGGGAACTCGGGAAGCCCGGTTTTCGACAAGAACGCCCGCTTGATCGGGTTGGCTTTCGACGGCAACTGGGAGGCCATGAGCGGCGATATTGCTTTCGAACCCGATTTGCAGCGGTGTATCGCCGTGGATATTCGTTATGTATTGTATATGATCGACAAGTGGGGGAAATGCCCGCGGTTGATTGAGGAATTGCAGTTGGTAAAATAAAAAACGGCTGTGTTTGCCGTTTGACATCATAGAAAGGTCGTGCTTTTTTTCGTAACTCCCGGGGGGAGGAAGAAAAGCGGGCGACGACCGGTTGAAAAGGGCCTCTTCGGCATGGCTTTCCTTCTGGCAAGAGACGGAAAGCAGTTCGGAGCCGGCCCTTTTTCGCTGCCCGAAAGGTCTGTGCAAGGGGGATAGGAAGGGGCGGCCGTTGCCGGCAGAAAGAAGTGGGTGCGCGCACACTAATTTTGCGCCCGGAAGTAAAATAGGGCTTTTTATGTTGCGATTCCCCCGATCGGTTTGTATTTTTGTAGGAAAATAGATACCATGAAAAAAATTGCTCTCCTTTGTTTGTGCATGCTCTGGGGCTGGTCGCTCCGGGCCGAGCGCCAAACGATCCTTTTGAACGATGATTGGCTGTTTCGTTTTTCCTGGCAGGTACAGAAAGGTTCCGAACGCCGGGTGGATCTGCCCCATACCTGGAATGCCCAAGATGCGTTGGCAGGCAAACAGGATTATTACCGCGGGGTAGGGAATTATCGAAAAAAACTGTTCATAGCGCCCGAGTGGGAAGGCAAACGGCTTTTCCTTCGGTTCGAGGGGGCCAATACGGTGACGAACCTGTTTGTCAATCAGCGGCAGGTAGGCGAGCATCGCGGCGGCTACGGGGCGTTCGTATTCGATATTACCGATTTTGTAGCCTACGGGCGAGAAAATGAAGTGCTGGTGCGGGTGAATAATGCCTTGCAACTGGATGTGATGCCGTTGGTAGGCGACTTTAATTTTTACGGGGGGATCTACCGGGATGTCTACCTGGTGGTGACCGATGCCGGGCAGATTTCGCTGACCGATTATGCTTCGCCGGGGGTATACCTGGTGCAGGAAGAGGTGTCGGAAGAGCAAGCGTCGGTTAAGGCGCGGGTGATGTTGAGTAATTATGCCCAGGCTTGTACGGCTGGGTTGGCCCTTACGGTGTATGAGGGGGAAAAGCCGGTGGTGCGCCGGAAAAAAGAAATTCGGCTCGCTGGGGGGCTTAACCAACCGCAGGAATTGGCATTTACGGTGGATCGTCCGCGGTTGTGGAACGGCCGGAAAGATCCTTTCTGCTACCGGGTATGTGTGGAACTTTCGGTAGATGGCCGGCCGGTCGATCGGGTGGAGCAGCCGCTGGGGCTTCGGTTTTACAAGGTGGATGCCGGACAGGGCTTTTTCCTGAACGGAGAGCCTCTGAAATTGCGGGGGATTTGCCGCCATCAGGATCGGGCTGAGGTGGGGAATGCGCTCCGGCTGGTGCATCATGAGGAAGATATGGCCATCATTTTAGAAATGGGGGCGAATGCGATGCGGTTGGCGCATTATCCGCAGGCTGCTTATTTTTACGATTTGGCCGATCGGAACGGGTTGGTGGTTTGGGCCGAGATTCCTTTTATCGGGCCGGGCGGTTACGAGGAACGGGGATTTGTGGATCAGCCGGCTTTCCGGGCGAACGGAAAGGAGCAGTTGAAAGAATTGATCCGGCAACATTATAATCATCCTTCGATTTGTTTCTGGGGCTTGTTCAACGAGTTGAAAACGATCGGGGATAGTCCGGAGGAATATATCCGGGAATTGAATGCGTTGGCGCGCGCCGAAGATCCTACGCGGTTGACGACGGCGGCTAGTTTCCTGGAGGATGGCAGTACGCTGAGCGGAATCACCGACGTGATTGCCTGGAATAAGTATTACGGCTGGTATGAAGGCCGGTTCGCGGATCTGGGCGTCTGGGCCGACGGGGTGCACCGGGCGTTTCCGGCGTATAAGATCGGCGTGAGCGAGTATGGCGCCGGGGCGAGCGTGTATCACCAGCAGGATTCGGTGCGCCGGGGCGAGGCTTCGGGGTGGTGGCATCCGGAGAACTGGCAGACAGCGTATCATATCGGCAACTGGCAGGCCATTGCCGAACGGCCGTTTATATGGGGGTCGTTTATCTGGAATTTATTCGATTTCGGGGCGGCGCATCGTACCGAGGGCGACCGGCCGGGCGTGAATGACAAGGGGTTGGTTTCGTTCGATAGGAAGGTGAAGAAGGATGCGTTTTATTTTTATAAGGCGAATTGGAATCGTGAGGATAAATTCGTGTATATCGCCCAGCGACGGCATGACCGGCGTGTCATTGCTTCGACGGATGTGGAGGTGTTTACGAATTTGCCTGGGGCGGAGTTGTTTGTCAACGGGGTGTCGGTCGGAAAGCAGGCGGCCGACGCATATGGTATTTGCCGGTGGAAACAGGTGGCGCTGCGCCCCGGGGAAAATAAGGTGGAGGCGCGGGCGGCCGAGCGCAAGGCTGTGTTTGCGGATGCGGTTTGCTGGCGGTTGGCTACGGCGGCCGATTAGCTGGCGACGGTCAGTTAGCGCGTAGCGGCTGAAACGGCCGTTTGCAGGGATAATTATTTTTTAGAATCTATAAATCTAAGTTGTATTCATGAAAAGAAGTGGATTGTTTTTGGCGCTTTGCCTTTTGTTGGTAACTGACGCCGTGTTTGCCGCTAAGTGGCGGGCTAATCATGTGGTCTTGATTGGTCTCGACGGATGGGGTGCGTATAGTGTGGAAAAAGCGGATATGCCCGTGGTAAAAAAGTTGATGGAGGATGGTTCGTATACGTTGAAAAAACGGTCGGTTTTGCCTTCGTCGAGCGCGGTGAACTGGGCTTCGATGTTTATGGGAGCCGGCCCCGAATTGCACGGGTATACGGAATGGGGGTCGCAAACGCCGGAATTGCCTTCGCGCATAGTCGATGAAGACGGTATTTTCCCTACGGTGTTCGGTTTGCTTCACCGTGCGGCTCCGAAGGCCGAGATCGGATGTATTTATGAATGGGACGGTATTCGCTACGTGGTGGATACGCTGGCTTTGACGTATGATAAGCATGTGGCGCAGGCTTCGAAGGAGCCGGAAGCGACGGCCCGGTATGCGGCGGAATATATCAAACGTGCGAAACCGAATTTGGTAGGGGTTATTTTCGATAATCCGGATCATGTGGGACATGCCGACGGGCATGATACGCCGGCTTACTATGAGGTGTTGACGAAGCTCGACGGGTATATCGGCCAGATCGTGCAGGCGGTGAATGAAGCGGGTATACTGGATGATACGGTGTTTATTATTACGGCCGATCACGGCGGTATCAATAAAGGTCACGGTGGTAAAACGATGGAGGAGATGGAAACTGCGTTTATTATCTCCGGGAAGAATGTAAAGAAGGGATATAATTTTACGGAGAGTATGATGCAGTTTGACGTGGCGCCTACGATTGGATGGATTTTTAATCTTCTGCAGCCCCAGGTTTGGATCGGACGGCCGATGAAGCAGGTTTTTACAAAGTAATTTTCTGCCGGCTCTTTTTTTATAAAGGAGGTTTTTGTATGAAATGAAAAAGGGCGCCCGCCGGTTTCATCCGGGAGCGCTCTTTTTATATAAGCGGATGGCCGATTAGCGGATGCCTAATTTGTCTTTGATGGCTTTCGGGATGGCGTCTTTGTGTACCATGATGTATATCGTTTTGGCACGCACGTAGCTTTCCGACATGTTCAGATAGCCTCCGAAGGCGTTCCGGTCGGTTCCCCACGAGTTTTTGGTGATGTAGTATTTGGTGCCGTTCTGGTCTTTGGCGATGCCGGTGAGGTGCATCAGGTGGTCGTCGGTGGTGACGAAGTTTTCAAATCCTTGCTGGCGCACTTCCGGGGTGACATTTACTTCGGGGAAGGGGGCGGCGAATTTGAAGGCTTCTTCCAAACGGGTTTTTTCGTCCATTTTCTCGAAACGGGCCCGGTCGGTGGTGGAGTAGTCTTCTACTTTCTTGATTTCCGGGTTGATGGCGACGCCGTTTTTAAAGGAAAAGCCTTTTTCGCTTACATCGCCGTCCCAGCATACGGAGTAGCCGTGTTGCAGGGCGTAGTCGGCGGTTTCCATCAATTCGTCGAGCGGCAGGTTGTACATCATTTCATGTTCCCAGTTGTCGTGTACTTCTACATCGAAGCGGGTGTAGTAGGGGTGATGGGTGAAGCTGGTCAATTCGATGTAATCGTCCATTTTCAGGCCCAGGGAGGCGGCGAACGTTTTCGGGGTGTATTCCTTGCCTTGGTAGGTGAATTTCTCCGGCAATTTGCCCAGGTAGGTGTCGAACAGGTTCGTGACGAGGGCTTCGTATTGGGGACTGCGTTTTTTCATCTTGACGGCTGTCTCGGCGATGGCATGCAGGTATTTCACCAGTTCGCCGTGGTTGTGGCGCTCGGAATCGTAATTGATGCCGGTGTATATTTCTTCGGGCACGATGCCTACCTGGTCGAAGGCGTGTTTGAAGGTGTGCGACAGGCTGCCTTGGCCGATGTTGCCTTCGCCGTGGCGGATGTAGTTATCTTGCAACTGGTTCATGTATTTCTGGCGCACGATGAACATTTCCGACAGGTCGTAAGTGCCTTTTCCCATCCGGAGGAGTTCGGACTCCATGAAAGAGGTGGTGGCGAAACACCAGCAGGTGCCGGTAGATGCCTGGTTTTTTACCGGGGTGGCCGCAACTTTGGCGACTTCGGTGAATTGGTAGCCTTGGGCGTAAGCTCCTAGGGCGCTGACGGCAAGGGCGCAGGTGAGGAATAGTGATTTCATAGGATGATGATTTATTTTGTGAGTTGTATTAAAATCCGCGGGCGAACATTTTCCAGAATTCGTCTCCCATTTCTTTCCAGCGGAGCAGGGTGGCACCGGCGAAATCGGCTGTGTAGCCGGTCAGGAAAGCGCGGGCGGCTGTTTCTCCTTTTTCGTTGGCTAATTGGGCGTACCGGTTTTCTACGAAGGGCATTTCCGACAAGCCTTTTTCTTCAAAATGGTTGATGGAAGCGTTCAGTTGGTCTTTGGTCAATCCCCAACGAACGGTGGCCAGCTTGTTAGCGCGGCGGAATGTCCAGATGGCGGCGTCGTCGCGGTAGCGGTGCTGGCCGCAAATGCCGAAATTGGCGGGTAGCGTCGTGGTGCCCGAGAAAATGGGGATGCGGGGGCTTTGGCCGGGATTGTCGAAAGCGATCCAGGCTACGCCGCCTACTGCGTCAGGCAGCCAGTCGCGCAATTGGATGACGGTGGAGTAGGCGCATTGGGGCACGGCTACCAGACGATAGCGTTTGACGGCGCCTTCCTGGAGGCTGTTCAGCAGGTTAATCATGTCGGTGGTCATCCAGGGATTGGCCGAGGGACTGATGATCGTGTCTTTTTCCTGACTGTCTTTTTTCTTGACGGCTACTTTCAGGTTCTGCGTCATGTCGTATTCCGTACCGGCGTAGGTTTCGCGTAGCAGGGCCATCACGTCGGCGGCGGAAACGGGACGGTCGGGCTTGATGCTGATGGGTAGTTCTTCCGCATCGTACGAGAGGTGGAGGGAGGGGGCCAGTTTGTTGAGGATGAAGTATTCCCGGATGCTGAACGATTTGAGTTCGCCGGAATAGTTTCCTCCGCCGTAGGCTTCCCAGAAGCGGAAGGGTTTTTTACCGTCCCAGAAGCCCATTTTTTGGGCTACGTCGAATACGTTGGCCGAGGCCATGCAGTTATCGGTGTCTTTGGGATCGATTTTCGAGATGCGCGGGATGTTGGCCGATACGCCGACGTGGTCGTCGGGGATGCGTACGGCGGCCCATACGCCTCCGATTTTATCGGGGCCTTCGCCGAATACTTCGAAATGCCAGACTTCTTTGGGGTCGGCGATGGTGAGGCATTCGCCCGAATCGCCGTAGCCATAGCGGGCTACCAGTTCGCCCATCAGCCGGATGGCTTCGCGGGCGGTGGTGCAGCGCTGGAGGGCTATTTTTTGGAGTTCTTCGATCGAGAACATCCCGTTTCTATTGATTAATTGTTTGCGGCCGGTGATGGTGGTTTCGCCCATGCCGAGTTGTTTTTCGTTCAAACAGGGGTAGGAGGTGTTGAGGTATTGATAGGTGGCGCGGGCTTCGGGAATCCGGCCTTTTAGCTCCATGCGGCTTTCGTCGGCGGCGAATTCGGTGTGCATCCGGCCTTTGTAAATGGCTACCGTGGTGTCGTTATCGTAGGTGGCGGCAGGCATGATGTCCATCCAACTGCGGTAGTTGCCGTCGCAGGTGTGGCTGGTGATGACGGAGCCGTCGACGGAGGCTTTTTTCCCGACCATGATGCTGGTGCAGCTTTCAGGGTGATTGACAGGTTGGGAAAATTCGATTTCCTGTGCGTGCAGGCTTATCCAGCAGGTGCTCAGGGCGAAAATGAAGGTGAAAAGTTTTTTCATATGTGTTGATGCTTATTTACGGGTGTTAAAGATACGAACTGTTTCTGAAATAAACTGTAAGGAAAAGCGTTAAAAAACGAGGGTTTCGTTGGTTCG
>DBFJSK010000574.1:0-3528 GCA_048403675.1 Tannerellaceae bacterium
CGTCTGCGGAACCACCGGCGAATCGCTCTCGCTTACCATGCAGGAGCGTAAAGACATTCTGACCAGGTGGGTGCAAGCCGCCGCAGGGCGCTTTAAAGTGATCGCCCATGTGGGAAGCAACGCGCAGCCGGAAGCCGTGGAACTGGCCCGCCACGCACAGGAAGCGGGAGCGGATGCGATCGGTGCTATGGCCCCGTGTTTTTTCAAGCCGTCGAGCGTGGCGGAATTAATCGCTTTTTTCGCGCCCGTGGCTAAAGCGGCCGAAGAATTGCCGTTTTATTACTATAATATGCCGTCCATGACCGGGGTCGATCTGCCGGTTGCGGCCTTCCTTACGGAAGGGAAAAAGGTGATGCCGAATCTGGCCGGAACCAAATTCACGCATAATAATTTAATGGAAATGGCCGAGTGCCTTGCACTTGACGGGGGCGTGTTCGAAGTACTGCACGGGTACGACGAAATACTGATTACCGGCCTGGCCTTGGGGGCCGTTGCAGGGGTGGGAAGCACCTACAATTACCTGCCGGCTGTTTATCACGGGCTGATGGAAGCGATGGAAAAGGGAGATACGCGAACCGCCCGGGAACTGCAAATGAAATCGATCGAAATTGTAAAAATAATCATTAAATACGGAGGAGGTGTACGAGCAGGAAAAGCAATTATGAATTTAATCGGTATAGCGTGCGGCCCTTGCCGTCTGCCTATCCCGCCGATGAGCAAAGAAGAATATGATTCTCTCAGAGACGATTTACAAAAAATCGGTTTTTTCTAAAAAAGGCAAGGGAAACAAGAACTTTGGCCGGTCTCTGCATTTCCCAAGCCTGATCTTAAAATAGTGCTATTTTAAAACCATTACAAAGATGAATAAAATTAATTATTTATATCTATTGTTCGTCCTATTATTTTTTCCGGTCGTATCGGTTTTTTCGCAGGAAATAACCGTTTCCGGCACCGTAACGGATACAGATGGAAACACGATGCCGGGCGTCTCCGTTTCGGTGGAAGGGAAAACGATAGGAACCATCACCGACCTGGATGGTAACTACTCCATCGGCGTTGAAAAAGGAACGCAACTCGTGTTTTCGTTTGTGGGCTATACGTCGCAGAAAATAAAAGTAGGTAATCAAGCGATTTTGAACGTGACCTTGGGCAACTCTACCGTCGGCCTCGACGAAGTAGTGGTGGTGGGGTACGCCCAGCAATCCAGAGCGAAAGTCATCTCCTCGGTTTCTTCGGTGAAAAACGAAGAATTACGCAATATCCCTTCGGTGAACGCCGTGCAGGCGCTGCAAGGTAAAATAGCGGGCGCGGTCATTCCCGTCACCAGCGGACAGCCCGGACAAACCGCCCGTATCATTATCCGCGGTGGCACCACGCTCGATCCCTACAGTGAAGCCACCCCTCTTTATATCGTCGATGGCGTATTCCGCAATATGGACGATATAAATCCCGACGACATCGAATCGATCCAGATTATGAAAGATGCGGCCTCCACCGCCATTTACGGCGCAAGAGCCTCCAACGGCGTGGTTGTTATCAAAACGAAAACCGGGAAGGCCGGAACGAAAGCCCGGGTTACGTTCCGCTATCAACACGGTATCGACACCCAGGCCCGCAAATACGATGAAATGAGCGGCCGCGATTATTTGCAGACCATGCGCAGAGTCATTATGCGGGGATACGATAATTACGATGTGGAGAAATTCTTGTATGTATCCGGCAACTCGGCCACCGTCCCGACATTCAAAAACCCGGGCGACTACGGCAAATTCAAGTTTACGCCGGCTTATATGGACAACCTGGTGGCCGTGGAAGGGCAAGGCTATGTCGATAATTTGCTGGCCAACGGTTGGGAAACGATGGACGATCCCGCAGCTCCGGGCAAGACCATTATTTTTAAAGACAGCCACTATCAGGATGTATTATGGAACACGGCGCATTCCAACAATTACAATGTCGGCGTGAACGGCGGTACGGAAAAAGCGAACTATAATATTTCGTTAGGATATATAGATCAGGGCGGCGTATTCTTAGGAACCGGTTACAAACGTTTCAGCGGATTGACCAATGCCGGCTTCAAAGTATCGGAACGGTTGAAAGTAGACGTTAATTTCTCTTATTTGTGGAACGACAACAAATATAGCGACGATGAAACCAGAGACTTGATCCGTAGTGTGCGCGTACCGCCCCTGAACCGGCTGTACAACGACGACGGCACCCCGAATCTGGGGGAAAGCAACAACCCGAGAAACCGGCTTCACCAATTGTATTACCAGGATAATAATGTGAATACCACGCGGGTGATCGCCCGCATGGGAGTCGAATATAAAATCCTGGAAGGGTTATATTTCCGCCCCTCTGCTTCGGTCAATACCGAACTGAACACGCGCATGAATTTTGAAAGATACTATCCGCAACAAACTCGTCCGCGCGACAAGGATCAATATATGTCGAAAAAGCATCAGATCATGACCGACCACGTCCTTCAATACAGCAAGGATTTCAAAGATCATAGCTTGATGGGCCTCGTCGGTTTCAACTATACGCAGAACAACGAATACTGGGTGCGCGCCCAATCGCAGCGTTCGGCTACCGACTACATCGCCACAATCACCGGCGACCCCGCCTCTTCGCTGATTAACGGGGTGGTGACACCGAACATGACCGCTTCTTCTTCTTTCAGCGAAACGAAGAGCGCCAGTATTTTCGCACAGGCCAGTTATGATTATAAAAATACCTACTTGTTGGCCGCTTCGATCCGCCGCGACGGTTTCTCTAACTTCGCACCCGAGAACCGGTTTGCTATCTTCCCGTCGGTTTCGGCCGGTTGGAATGTGCACAACGAACCTTTCTGGAAAGAATCTTTCATGAATCAACTGAAAGTGAGAGCCAGTTGGGGTAGAACGGGGCTTTCCGACCTGGATATGGCGGATACGTACGGTACGTATTCTTCGGAAAAGTATAATACGTATTCGGGGATTTTACGGAAAAATCTGCCGAACCCGTCTTTGCTTTGGGAAACGACCGATTGTTATGACGCCGGGATCGACATGAGCATGTTCGATTACCGTTTCAAAGTGGTATTGGATGTGTACAACAAACTTACCAAGAACCGGTTGACGACGTACCCGCTTCCCGGTGAAACCGGTTTCAAAGATATTAAATATAATGTGGGATCACTCCGGAACCGAGGCATCGAAATCGAACTCCAGGCCAAGATTCTGGATATAAACGGATTTACCTGGGATAGCAACTTTTCGTTCGCCTTTAACCGCACGGTGATCGTGAAGCTTCCCGAAAACGGCCGCGACAAAAACCGCATCGACGGCGGCGTGGTTTTCGATCCGAAAACCGGAAAAGAAATTGAAGCCGGCGGGTATGCCGAAGGGGAACGGCCGCAGGGATTGTGGGCATTTAAATCGAATGGCATTTTCTCGACTGAAAAAGAAGCCGAGGCTTGCGACATCGACGATACCGGCGTATCGGCAGGTAAAAGAGGCCAGTCCAAACATGCAGGCGATGTGAACT
>DBFJSK010000575.1:0-12922 GCA_048403675.1 Tannerellaceae bacterium
ATGAAGACAGACTATAATGTAAGATGCTACTATCGCGACGGCAAATGGGGAGAATTGGAAGTAAGTTCTTCCGAAATCATCAACATCCACATGGCCGCCACGTGTCTGCATTACGGACAGGAGTCTTTCGAAGGGCTGAAAGCCTTCCGGGGAAAAGACGGCAAAGTCCGGGTCTTCCGTATGGATGAAAATGCCAAGCGGATGCAGTCGTCGAGCCGCGGAATCAAAATGGCCGAACTGCCCGTCGAAAAATTTGAAGAAGCTATACGCAAAGTCGTTAAGCTCAACGAACGTTTCGTGCCGCCCTACGAAAGCGGGGCCGCCCTCTATATCCGTCCGCTGATGATCGGCCTCGGCGCCCAGGTAGGCGTCAAACCGGCTCCCGAATACATGTTCATGGTGTTCGTTACCCCGGTCGGCCCTTATTTCAAAGGCGGCTTCAAGCCTTCCAAAGTATGTATCCTGCGCCAGTACGACCGCGCCGCTCCTTACGGCACCGGTACCATCAAGGTGGGCGGCAACTACGCGGCTAGCCTCGTGGCCGGCGAGATCGCCCATGAAAAAGGGTATGCCGCCGTGCTCTACCTCGATCCCAAGGAAAAGAAATACCTCGACGAATGCGGGCCGGCCAACTTCTTCGCCATTCGCGGGAACAGCTATATCACGCCGCAGTCTCATTCCATCCTGCCCTCCATCACCAACAAGAGCTTGATGCAACTGGCCGAGGAGATGGGGCTTAGTGTCGAACGCCGCCCCGTGCCGTTCGAAGAGATCGCCACCTTTGATGAAGCGGCCGAATGCGGAACAGCCGCCGTGATCGCCCCGATTTCCCAGATCGACGATTTGGATGAAAACAAATCGTACGTGATCGCCAAAGACGGCAAGCCCGGCCCCGTATGCGAACAGCTCTATCACAAGCTGCGCGGCATCCAGTATGGCGACGAACCCGATACGCACGGCTGGATAACCGTTATCGAGTAGGAGAGGGCCGAAGCCGTGCCGCCGCTTCGTAGGCAGAGGCGATACGACTTGGCCGCTACGCGGTGCTTGGCACTACGAACGGTTTTCGATGAGGCGTACGGCTTTCAGTGAAACCACCGGCCTCCGGCGGGGCGCATGGCTTTCAGTGAAACTACCGGCCTCCGGCGGGGCGCACGGCTTTCAGTGAAACTACCGTCTCCGGCGAATCAACCCTCCCCCGGCGAATTGACAAAGGGCAATTGGCAATCTGTAATTAATTTTGTCAACTCCATATTGCAATATTGAATAGTTTTTTTAATTTTGCAGCGGTGAAACAACCCCTGACGGACGACAGGCGAGGCCGTAGGAACCCCCTACACATGGCCTCATCCTGTTGCCAAGTCAAAAAAACGGTCAGCGAATAAGGTGGAATCATTTTTTAAAACACATAAATACCTGGTCGAGCACCTCTACTCGCCGGTCAGGAGAGGATTGATGGACGAGATCGACTGGAACGACCGGCTCATCGGCATCAAAGGTTCCAGAGGAGTGGGCAAAACGACCTTCCTCTTGGACTACGCTCGCGAACATTTCGGCCCCGACAACAAAGAATGTCTCTATATCAATCTGAACCACTTCTATTTCACCGAACGCACGCTGGTTGATTTCGCTTCCGAATTTCGTGTCAAGGGCGGCAAAGTGCTGCTTATCGACCAGGTGTTCAAATACGCCGGCTGGTCGAAAGAACTACGGTACTGTTACGACAACTACCCCGATCTGAAAATCGTTTTCTCCGGATCGTCCGTCATGCGGCTCAAGGAAGAAAACCCCGATTTGTCGGGCAAAGTTGTTTCCTACAACCTGCGCGGCTTCTCCTTCCGCGAATACCTGAACCTGATGTCGGGCAATTCCTTCCCGGCCTATCCCTTTCAGGAAATAGTGGAGAATCACGAGGAAATCGCCCGGAAAATATGCTCCGTCGTACGTCCGATGGCCTATTTCCAGGACTATTTGCACCACGGTTTTTACCCATTCTTCCTCGAAAAACGCAATTTCTCGGAGAATCTGTTGAAAACCATGAACATGATGCTTGAGGTGGATGTGTTATACATCAAGCAAATCGAACAAACCTATCTGCCCAAACTGCGCAAGCTGCTCTACCTGCTGGCCACAAGCGCCCCTTGTACGCCCAACGTGAGCCAGCTCAGCAAGGAAATAGAAACCTCGCGGGCTACCGTGATGAACTATATCAAGTACCTGGCAGACGCCCGTTTGATGAATATGCTTTATCCCTTAGGCGAATCGTTTCCCAAGAAACCCGCCAAGGTATATATGTACAACTCCAACCTAATGTACCCCATCCGCCCGATGGAAGTAAACCCCGGAGCGGTGCGCGAATCCTTTTTTTATAACCAATTATTGAAAGACAATAAGCTGAACGAAGGAATCAAAAACGCCCACTTCCTGGTAAACGGAACCTATCATTTCCGGATCGAAGAAAACATGAAAGTGAAAAACAATCCGGACATCTACTACGCCGCCGACAAAACCGAGATCGGAGCAGACAACCTGATCCCCCTCTGGCTATTCGGTTTTTTATACTAAACTAACGAAATTCTTTTAATACTAATAGTTGTTTATAGATCTATGACAAAGCAAAAGAAATTTTTAACCTGTGATGGTAACCAGGCCGCTGCCCATATCTCGTATATGTTCAGCGAAGTCGCTGCGATTTACCCCATCACTCCCTCCTCTACGATGGCTGAATACGTAGACGAATGGGCCGCCGCCGGACGCAAGAACATCTTCGGCGAAACCGTTATGGTACAGGAAATGCAATCCGAAGGCGGAGCCGCCGGCGCCGTACACGGATCGCTTCAGGCCGGCGCCCTGACCTCCACCTACACCGCCTCGCAAGGTTTGCTGCTGATGATCCCCAACATGTACAAGATCGCCGGCGAATTGCTGCCCACCGTCTTCCATGTATCCGCCCGTACGCTGGCCTCGCACGCCCTCTGTATCTTCGGCGACCATCAAGACGTGATGTCGTGCCGCCAGACCGGTTTCGCCATGCTGGCCGAAGGTTCCGTACAGGAAGTGATGGATCTGGCCGGTGTAGCCCACCTGGCCACGATCAAATCGCGCGTGCCCTTCCTCAACTTCTTCGACGGATTCCGTACCTCGCATGAAATCCAGAAGATCGAAGCCCTCGAAAACGAAGACCTCGCCCCGCTCATCGACCAGGAAGCCCTCGCCGAATTCCGCGCCCGCGCCCTCAATCCCGAGACGCCGGTAGCCCGCGGTATGGCTGAGAACCCGGATCACTTCTTCCAGCACCGCGAGTCGTCGAACCCCTACTACGAAGCCGTACCCGCCATCGTGGAAGAATACATGAACGAACTTTCGAAAATCACCGGCCGCAAATACGGTTTGTTCGACTATTACGGAGCCGACGACGCCGACCGCGTGATTATCGCCATGGGTTCCGTTACGGAAGCCGCCCGCGAAGCCATCGACCACTTGCTCTCCAAAGGCGAAAAAGTAGGTTTGGTATCGGTACACCTGTATCGTCCGTTCTCGGCCAAGCATTTCCTGGCAGCCGTACCCAAGACGGCCAAACGCATCGCCGTGCTCGACCGCACGAAAGAACCGGGCGCCAACGGCGAACCGCTGTATCTGGATGTAAAAGACTGCT
The DNA here is from genome assembly GCA_048403675.1 of Tannerellaceae bacterium. GTDB lineage: Bacteria > Bacteroidota > Bacteroidia > Bacteroidales > Tannerellaceae > Parabacteroides. The sequence goes on from DBFJSK010000575.1 coordinate 3,656, forward strand.
TCTACGGCGCAGCCGACGCTCCGCTGATCGTAGGCGGCCGTTACGGGCTGGGTTCGAAAGATACCACGCCGGCTCAGATCCTGTCGGTATTCGAAAATCTGGCCATGCCGATGCCGAAAAACCAATTCACGATCGGTATCGTCGATGACATCACCTTTACCTCGCTTCCTCCGAAAGAAGAAATCGCGCTGGGCGGCGAAGGCATGTTCGAAGCCAAATTCTACGGACTGGGTGCCGACGGTACGGTGGGTGCCAACAAGAACTCGGTGAAAATCATCGGCGACAATACCGATAAATACTGCCAGGCCTACTTCTCGTACGACTCGAAAAAGTCCGGCGGTTTCACCTGCTCGCACCTGCGTTTCGGCGATACACCCATCCGCTCCACTTACCTGGTGAATACGCCCAATTTCGTGGCTTGTCACGTACAGGCTTACCTCAGGATGTACGACGTTACGAAGGGACTTCGCGAAAACGGTACCTTCCTGTTGAATACCGTTTGGAACGCCGAAGAACTGGCCGAGCACCTGCCTAATCGCGTAAAACGTTATTTTGCACAGAAAAATATCACCGTTTATTACATCAACGCTACGCAGATCGCGCTGGAAATCGGCTTGGGCAATCGTACCAATACGATCCTTCAGTCGGCTTTCTTCCGCATCACCGGCGTAATCCCCTCCGACCTGGCTATTGAACAGATGAAGAAATTCATCGTCAAATCCTATGGCAAGAAGGGTGAAGACGTGGTAAACAAGAACTATGCCGCTGTCGATCGCGGGGGCGAATACCAGCAATTGTTTGTCGATCCGGCTTGGGCTTCCCTGCCCGACGATGAAACGGTGGAAAACAACGATCCGGCTTTCATCAATGAAGTGGTACGTCCCATCAACGCACAGGATGGCGATTTGCTGAAGGTATCGGCCTTTAAGGGCATCGAAGACGGTACGTGGTACCAGGGTACGGCCAAATACGAAAAACGCGGCGTGGCTGCTTTCGTTCCGGTTTGGAATGCCGAAAACTGTATCCAGTGTAACCAGTGCGCCTATGTATGTCCTCACGCTTCCATCCGTCCGTTCGTATTGGACAACACGGAGATGGCGGGCGCCGACTTCACGATGCTGGATGTAAAGGCTCCGGCCGCGATGAAGGGCATGAAGTTCCGCATGCAGGTGGATGTGCTCGACTGTCTGGGTTGCGGCAACTGCGCCGATATTTGCCCGGGTTTCAAGGGCAACAAGGCTCTTTCGATGGCTCCGCTGGAATCGCAATTGCCGGAAGCGGCCAACTGGGATTTCTGTGTTTCCAACGTGAAGACGAAACAACATCTGGTGGATGTGAAATCGAACGTGAAGAATTCGCAGTTCGCTACGCCGCTCTTCGAGTTCTCGGGCGCTTGCTCGGGTTGCGGGGAAACGCCGTATGTGAAGCTGATCTCGCAATTGTTCGGCGACCGCGAAATGGTGGCCAACGCAACGGGTTGCTCTTCCATCTATTCCGGTTCGGTTCCTTCCACGCCGTATACGACCAACGAAAAGGGACAAGGCCCGGCTTGGGCGAACTCTTTGTTCGAAGATTTCTGCGAATTTGGTCTGGGTATGGAGCTGGCCAACGAAAAGATGCGCGCGCGTATCGAAAAGCTGATGAAGGAAATTCTGGCTGCCGACAACGCGCCGGCCGAATCGAAAGCAGTGCTCGCAGCGTGGATCGAAAACCAGAACGATGCCGAGAAGACGAAAGAACTGGCTCCCCAGGTGAATGCCGTGATTGAACAGGGTATCGCTGCGGGCTGCCCGATCTGCAAACAGCTCAAGGAATTGTCGCACTTCCTGGTAAAACGTTCGCAATGGATTATCGGCGGCGACGGGGCTTCCTATGATATTGGTTACGGTGGCTTGGATCATGTGATTGCTTCGGGCAAGAACGTGAATATCCTGGTGCTGGATACGGAAGTATATTCCAATACGGGCGGTCAGTCGTCGAAGGCTACGCCGGTGGGCGCTATCGCCAAGTTTGCCGCTGCCGGCAAGCGCGTGCGTAAGAAAGACCTGGGGCTGATGGCTACGACTTACGGTTATGTTTATGTAGCGCAGATCGCTATGGGCGCCGATCAGGCACAGACCCTGAAGGCTATCCGCGAGGCAGAGGCTTACGACGGTCCGTCGTTGATTATTGCATATGCTCCTTGTATCAACCACGGTTTGAAGAAGGGCATGGGCAAATCGCAGGCGGAAGAAAAAGAAGCCGTGGCTTGCGGTTACTGGCATCTGTGGCGGTACAACCCGATGTTGGAAGCCGAAGGCAAGAACCCGTTCACGCTCGATAGCAAGGAACCGGATTGGAGCAAATTCCAGGATTTCCTCAAGAGCGAAGTGCGTTTCTCTTCGGTGATGAAACAGTATCCGGCCGAAGCCGCCCAATTGTTCCAGGCTGCCGAAGACAATGCGAAGTGGCGTCTGAACAATTACAAGCGTCTGGCTTCCCAGCAGTGGAATGTAGAAGCTTAAGGCTTTATTCACTTAGTATTCGTCAATCGTGGCGACGTAGGGTCGCTTCGGTTTGAAATAACCAAAAGGTCGTCTCATTTTTTTTGAGACGACCTTCTTTTTTCTTGGGAAGTTACCTTCCTGCGGTAGGCTCCTTTCGGCATACCAGGGTGCTTAGCCCAAAAAATACGCTTATTTTATGCATAAAGCTTGCTTGTTTCTTACAGAAAATAGTCGTATTTCATCCTTCGATTTCGATAGTCTCTTTACGGCTTTTTGTTTTCGGGGCGATCCTGATTCCAACACTTTTCGGGGTGATCCTGAGTTGCTCGAAATAACCGGCTTTCGAATTATTCATTCCGGGATATTTTCTCCGAACTATTCCTCTGGGAAATCCTTTGTAGTCCATTTTGCCGAAATGTGCCTCTCCTGAAATGTTCCTCTGCGAACTATTCTTCTGTAAGCCATTTTCCTGAACTCTTGTTTTCCGAACTCTTGCTCTTCGAGCTATTCCCTTCGAACTATTCCCTTCGAACTAGGATTTTTCAAGCTATTCTTCTGAATGTCTACGCTGCCCCCCCGACGGCCGGCTGTATGTCCTTCGAACTAGGTTTTTTCAAGCTATTCTTCTGAACGATTCTTTTCCCACCTCTTGTTCTTCAAGAAATACCCTCAGAGCCATTCCTCTTAGGAATCGTCTTCCCCTCAAATAATCCGCTCCATATACCCGCATCTCTGCCAAAATTCTTATCTTTGCTATCAGCCTTAACAGGCAATTACAAAATAGGTATATATGATAAAGGCAATCTTTTTTGATATAGACGGTACATTGGTCAGCTTCCGGACGCACCGTGTACCCGACTCCACAGTAGAAAGCCTCGCCGCTTTGCGCCGGGCCGGAGTAAAAACATTCATCGCTACCGGACGCCAGCTCGGATCAATCAATAACCTGGGTACCCTCACGTTCGACGGCTACGTCACCCTCAACGGAGGCTATTGCATCGCCGGGCGCGACCATGTCATCTACAAACGCAGTATTCCCCAGACCGATATTGACGCCCTCCTCGATTATCTCGAACATGAAGAACCTTTTCCTTGCGCTTTCGTCCTGGAAAACGGCATCTATCTCAATTATAAAAGTGAAAAGGTAGAAGAATTATTCCGGTTGATTAATTTCCCCGAACCCCCGATTCGGCCCCTCTCTGCTGTCCGGGGCCACACCGTCTACCAGTTGATCGCATTCCTCACTCCCGAACAAGAAGAACGCCTGCTACCCGTCATCCCCGGATGTACGGCCACCCGTTGGAACCCGCTGTTTACCGACATCGTGCCCAAAGGCAGCAACAAAGGAATCGGCATCGACAAGATAATCGATTATTTCGGCATTCCGCTTGCCGATACGATGGCTTTCGGCGACGGCGGCAACGATATAGAGATGCTCCGGCACGTCGCCCTGGGCGTAGCGATGGGCAATGCCGGCGAAGAGGTAAAAGCCGCCGCCCGGTACGTAACCACGTCGGTCGATGACAACGGCATATCCAATGCCTTGCGCCATTTCGGCATCCTCTGAGCGATGCGGCTATAAGGCGCCTGAATGTACGGGAAAGCCGGGCAGACAGGGTCGGATAATTTACCTGTGCCGGGCTGCCCCCGCTGTCTGCGCATCCTTCCGGATACTGTTCACATACTCCGCCCGGCTAAACAAACACATACATGCGTATAGAGTATAAAGTATAGAGTATAGAGTAAATCGATAAAAACCATGATTGACGAATTATTAGCTTACAACCGCGAGTTTGTCGCCCGCAAAGGATACGAAAAGTATATCACCAACAAGTATCCCGACAAGAAAATAGCCATCGTATCCTGCATGGACACCCGGCTGACCGAGCTTTTACCCGCCGCCCTGGGTATCCGCAACGGAGACGTAAAAATTATCAAGAACGCCGGCGCCATCATTTCCCACCCCTTCGGCAGCGTCATCCGCAGCCTGCTGGTAGCCATCTACGAGCTGGGCGTAAACGAAGTCATGATTATCGGCCATACCGACTGCGGCGCCAAGCATATGAGCAGCCGGCAGATGATCGAACGCATGAAAGAGCGCGGCATCCCGCCCGAACATATTGAGATGATGCGCTATTGCGGGATCGATTTCGAGTCGTGGTTGCGAGGTTTCGAAACCTCTGACGGCTCCGTACGCGAAACCGTGGCCCAAATTTGTTCCCACCCGCTTATCCCCCATGATATTCAGGTGAGAGGCTTCGTAATCGATTCGGTAACAGGAGAATTGACGCCGGTGGATTAACACCGGCTTTCTCTCCGTTCAGTCTTAAATCATTTAAAAAAAGCAAAAAACGAAATGTTTTAGTATGTTCTACAACATTTTCTTGCGGAAAATGGTTATCTTTGTAGCGTGATTAGAATCACGAAGAGAGTTTAGGTATATTATATTAACCGCTTTCCTAGCGCGGGAAGCATTAAACAAAAAGATTATGATGATAAGAGACAATGAAAAAAGCCAACGGGCTTTAGCAATGTTGCGTTATCAGGCCGACCGCTACCAGGCAATGGGCAACGGCTCAATGTGCCAGCAGGTCAATGCCCAAATCCGCCGCTTAATGGGCGAGATGAACGCAAACGAGACGGCAGTAGAAAATTAAGAACTGCGTCTTTTTAACGAAGTGTAAATTAACAGACAACAAAGATGCCATCTCTTACCTCCGTCAACAGCGGACAGGTGAGAGATAGACGGAGCGGGAGCTTTTAGCGTAAAGGATACGTTTAGAAGCGCCTTTTTTTATGCCCTTTTCCAACCCTTTTCCCTTTCATCCGTTTCATTCCCTTTCCCTTCCCCGTTTCTTTCCTTAAAACCCATCCAAGTAAAAAATAAAAAAGTGTTTTTGGAAGAATCATCTAATCCGCTAAGAATAAAAAGTTTATTCGGATTATCATAAAACGAGGTAATGAGTAGGCAACTGTTCTGATTTCTATATACTTGCATTAACTGCGTTAATGTACAACTCATTTCGCATACAGGTAGAACTTATTTTATAAACGTACAAAGCTATATCAGCTTTTCTTTTAGTCCTACGAATAATTTTTTCTTACTTCGCCCATTACCCATTTCCGAAGACTCGTCTGTAAAGATAGCACCGGCTTTTTCTGATAGTTGAAAGGCCGGGCGGCAAGCTGTTTCGGTCGGAATCTTCCTTTTTCAAAGGGTATGCTGCCCGAAAACCTTTTCCCTCTCAAGCCTGTACTTGAAACGGCCAACGAGCAGCGAGAATAAGCCACTGACGAAAAGAAGAATAAAAACAGACAGCATATAATACGGGTTCCTATTCGGATAACCCGTTTGTATGCTGTTCGTGTTTTTATTCATGGAGATATTGTTTTTTCATCAAATGAATACAGGGGCAAGCTGCAAATTTTGCTCCCTACAAAAAGAGAGAATTTTCCGCCGCCCCTCGTTTTGTATGTCTTCCTATAGCCTATCTTCCATACCTGCTCAATCTCACTTCTAATCTGCGGAAATAAGGAGTGGAAGTACGCTTCAAATATAAAGATCATACGAACGAAGTTTAAGGCGTGGTATTTACCAAGAACGGCTAATCTTTCAACGGTTCGAAGATTGACAAGCAGTTCAGGTATTCTAAGATAACCACTACTTTGAATCAAAATAGCCATGAAGAAGGGTAAACACCATTCCGATAGCAAACTAACCGAGAAGAAAGAGGTTATTTCCCCGGCAAGAAAATCAGATCTTGTCAGTGGTTCGTTAGGGTTGTTGAACTTCACGTTCTTGTCTGACGCGGACAGTCAGGAAGAGGCGGACTTCCACCGTCTGATGTTACGGAAGAAGAAAAAGAAGTACAGAGGATTTAGAATTTAATAACACTTAAAAGTAATATGCAATGAAAGAAAATACAGAAACAATCATCGCCATGTTGGATGAGCTGCTTACCATCAGCAAGAACCACCGAACATCACAAAGCGGTAATACAAATAGAGATATTACCCCCATCAAGATCCTGATTGAAGACGGCAACAGGCAAAACGATCAGCATACCGAGGCTAAATTGACGAAGTTTGCCAGAGCCATTCTCAATAATTTGAACGCCATTAATAACCGGATAGGTGGAACCACCCAAAAGGAACAACCGAATTTCGAGGACTTCAAAAAACTGTTGGTGCATACCGCCCAGAAGGTGGACGCGGCAAATCTCCGGCACAACATCAACAAGATCCGGCATTCGTCTTTCCTCAAAACTAAATGGAATTGGGCATCCGTAATCGGTATCGTTCTCTTTGCCAGTCCGTTAATTTCGGCATTCTGTTTCGTGTCAAGGCCGAAGTATGAGCGTATGGATAATGACTTGAGATACTGCTACATCAAGATGAAAGGCGAAGCCTCGCCCGAACAGATAGCGAAATTGGAAAATCTCTTTGTACTCAATCGCCACAGCGAGAAGATCGATCAAATGCATAAGGGGGGGCGAAAACTTACGAGGAAGCAGTGCGGAAGCAAGCCGCTGTCCTTACCGAGCAAGCGCGATTCAAAGAGGAAGCAGCAAAGGAACAGGGGAACAAAGCTCACTTCATCAAGAATAAGCAGAAATAGGCAAAAATAACCCAAACAAAAAATCAAAACCATGAGTCTATGGCAAGTATCAAGGTGAAATTCCGTCCCTCGGTTGTCGCAGGCAAAGAAGGGACTATCTACTACCAAATCATCCATAACCGTGTCATCCGTCAGATAAGAACGGATTACCGTATTTTTAGGGAGGAGTGGGATGAAAATAAATCGTGCGTGATTATTAACAGCAACAGCAGGGAGGCATTTCTTCGTGACATCAGGGAGCGCATGGCACGTGACTTGAAACGGTTGAACGCCATCATCGGCAAACTGGAAAGTAACGGCGGCTGTTTCAGGGCTGATGATGTGGTGTGTAAGTTCCTGGAACCGGCAGACGGACAATCCTTCTTCCGTTTCATGGAAGGAGTTATCGCACGGCTGAAACGGTTGGGCAAGACCCGCACCTCGGAAACCTATACGGTTGCACTGAGTAGTTTCAGACGGTTTAGGAAAGGTCGTGATATCCCGACCGAGGAAATTGACACTGACTTGATGGAGGAATACGAAGCATATTTGAAAGGATATGGTGTTTCTATGAATACCATATCCTTCTACAACCGCATCCTCCGTGCCACTTATAACCGTGCGGTAGAGAAGGGGCTTACACTGCAATGCTATCCGTTCAGGAATGTCTATACCGGCATGGAGAAGACCGTCAAGCGGGCTATATCAGTCGAAGCAATCAGGAGGATAAAGAAACTCGATCTGTCGCTGAAACCAGCGTTGGATTTTGCAAGGGACATGTTCCTCTTCTCTTTCTATACGCGTGGGATGTCATTCGTGGACATGGCCTATCTGAAAAAGTCCGACCTGAAGAACGGAATCTTGTCCTACCGCAGGAAGAAGACCGGACAGCAACTGCATATAAGGTGGGAACGGTGTATGCAGGAAATTATAGAGAAATACCCCAATACGGCTACGGAGTACCTGTTGCCCATGATAACAAACCCTGCATCCGACGGTAGAAGGCAGTACGAGAACGCCCTGCATCTTATCAATTGCAAGCTGAAGAACGTGGCGGAACTGGCCGATCTGTCCGTATCTCTAACCATGTACGTCAGCTGGCATTCATGGGCAAGCATCGCCAAGGGTAAGAACATCCCGCTGTCGGTCATCAGCGAGGGCATGGGGCATGATTCGGAGACGACCACCCAAATCTATCTCGCCTCGCTCGACACTTCTGTGATAGATGAGGCGAACGAACGGATTCTTAAAGATTTATAGGAATATTCAATACCAATGGAATAGGAAATTGTTTAGCAGAATGCTCCAACTCCTTGCAAGAGACGGATTTGTTGATGCAAAGTTATATAAATTACAGAAAAACAAGGAATTTTTCACTAAGTTTTTTCATCTGTTCTGTTCGAAAACATGAAATGTTTAGCGGAAAGCCTTCTATGGCAACCTTATAATTATGATAGTCAGAATAATACATATTACTCCGTCTCTTGCAAGGAGACGGACGATAGCTATACGTTTAATTAAATTCTGTTTAAAATGGACAAGAAGGAAAGAAATGAAGAAATTCAATCAAGACGTGAATTCTTCAAGAACGCAGCAAAAGGGGCATTGCCTATTTTAGGTGCCATATTATTGGCAAATGCTCCCGTGATTGCACGTGCAGCTGATACTGAAGCACCTATGGGATGCACTGGCACGTGCACTGGCGCATGTTATGGAAGCTGTAAAGGCTGTAGCACAACATGTACAGGAACATGTTCTCATGGCTGTAAGGGTTGTTCTACCACTTGTACTGGAGGATGTAGCCACTACGCTTGTAAAGGAGTAGGGAAGAACTAATCTTACGTAAGTTGGTGTCAAAATAAGGATGATAATCCTTATTTTGACACTTTTATTCATCATAAAATTAGTCTTATGAATGACATAGAAATTAAAGCTGATGAAATTGCTTGGCAAGGAGGAAGAGCAAGAGAGATAACTTTTATTGTAACAAAGGATTGCCAATTGGCTTGTAAATATTGTTATTTAGTTGGCAAAAACTCCAAAGAACGAATATCTTGGGAAGTTGCAAAAAAAACCATAGATTATGTTCTTGACAATGAGTGGTATTTTAATGAAGAGTCTGTAATTTGGGATTTTATTGGAGGAGAACCATTTCTTGAAATAGATTTAATAGACCAGATTTGT
>DBFJSK010000576.1:0-5322 GCA_048403675.1 Tannerellaceae bacterium
AACCGCCTTGAAAGCCGAAAAAGGCCGGTTGCGGAAAGCAAAGTTATTATTTTTTTAAGACAAACAAACTTAATTTGTGCTCAAAATGAAAGTAGCAATTGTTGGTGTAAGTGGGGCCGTAGGACAAGAGTTCCTGCGTGTACTCGACCAGAGAAACTTCCCGATGGATGAGCTGGTGCTCTTCGGTTCATCTCGCAGTGCCGGACGTGTTTATACCTTCCGTGGTAAGCAGTATACGGTTAAGGAACTCAAGCATAACGACGACTTCAAGGGAATCGATGTTGCTTTCGTTTCAGCCGGAGGAAGCACCTCGGTAGAATTTGCCGATACCATTACCAAACACGGCACGGTAATGATCGACAATTCGAGCGCTTTCCGTATGGATAACGATGTACCCCTGGTAGTACCCGAAGTCAATCCGGAAGATGCATTGAACCGCCCTCGGGGCATCATCGCCAATCCGAACTGCACGACGATCCAGATGGTAGTAGCCCTGAAAGCCATCGAAAACGTGTCGCATATCAAACGGGTACACGTATCCACCTATCAGGCTGCCAGCGGAGCCGGCGCCACGGCCATGGCCGAATTAAGTAAACAATACGAACAATTGCTGAAAGGCGAAGAACCTACGGTTGAAAAATTCGCTTACCAATTGGCATACAACGTGATCCCTCACGTAGACGTATTTACGGACAACGGTTATACAAAGGAAGAAATGAAAATGTATAACGAAACACGCAAGATCATGCACTCCGATATTGAAGTAAGCGCCACGTGCGTACGCGTTCCGGTGATGCGCGCCCATAGCGAAGCTACGTGGATCGAAACGGAGCGCCCCCTCAGCCTGGAAGAAGCCCGCAAAGCTTTTGCCGAAGGAGAAGGCCTCGTTGTACAAGACGAACCGGCCAAAAAAGACTATCCGATGCCCTTGTTTATCGCCGATCATGATCCGGTTTACGTAGGCCGCATCCGGAAAGACCTCGCGAACCCGAACGGCCTGACGTTCTGGACAGTCAGCGACCAGATCAAGAAGGGAGCGGCCCTGAATGCGGTTCAGATTGCCGAATATTTGCTCAAAGCAGGAAACCTGAAATAATTTACCCGGACAGCCGGAAGCAAGGCCTTTTTCCGAAAGAGAAACGAAACCTTCCGTTTTTCGAAGAAAAAGGCGCTTGCTTCCGGCTTTTTTATGCCCGTCAGTCAGGGGGCGCGTATCGATTTCAGAACATATAAATCAATACCCCCAATACCCGGTGATTCGTCACGGAATGCGTGTTTCCGATTTTACCCGTATCGCCGCGAGACTCTCCGTACCAAGCAGTGGAAGGGCCATATTCCATGCCTATTTTCCAATGCGGCAAATTGTAGGTACACTGCACATTCACCGTCAGCAACTGATCCAAATCGAGTCCCACGCCATACGACGCCCCGGCCAGCGGATCGCCGCAACCCATATTTTTCATATAACCCAGGAAAAAACCCGGTTTCCACTTCTTTCCATACACCACATTCACCCACGTCATAGAATGCCGGTAAGGCGTATACTCCTGTTCTCCGGTACGCGGATCGATGGCCGTCACCCCGAACCCTCCGATCATGGAGGTATGCGTCAGGTTGGAAGCCAGCAACGTCTTGGCCGATACGAACCACGGGCCTTCACTATATTTCAGATGCGCTTCGGCCGATACGGACGTCACCCGCTCGCCCACCTTAAATGTCTGTTCGCCTACCACCGAGCGCGTACGCGGAACCAACGAAAGCACATCCACCCCCGCGCCGACCGCGAGGCTCCCCATTCGATAATCGGCCCCGGCATAGAACTCCGGCACACAACTATTTTTGATATACTCCTCGCTCTTTCCGACAGGGCCGGCCGACAAATACTGCAACTGCCATACCGCCGCCCCCGTAAGCTGCCACCCCCCATTCCGATACCGATACCGGATAAGCGGGCTGCGGTTAAAAGGCTGGAAAGGCGCCCCGGTAGACAGATTCAGCATCTGGGGAAAAACATCCCCGAACAAGGGATGCCAGGTCTGGCCCACCAATACCGCCGACCGTCCCCAGTCCAGGTTCACGTACGCATGCCGCACCCGGATTAAGGCAAACGTACTGCCCGAACCGCGAAAATCCCCTTCCAATTTAGCCGACGAAACCGCCCGGCCGATTTTCGGCCCCGTCACATCCACCCCGAATCGGGAATAAAGCAGGTAAAAACTGCCGTTAGGCGTAGCGTTCAGATCCTTCCCGTCGGGATCGGGCTGCACATCCTTCGGATACAAATAGAAAAGGCCGTCGACCGTTTCGGCATTCGCCCGGGAATTATAAAACAAGTCTCCGCGCACCTGGCCGTAAAATTTATACGAAAAAGATTTCTTTTGCGCCTCGGCATCCCCCCCGGCCCCTATCAGCAAGCAACCCAGCAGGAGCACCAACCATCCGTCTTTTTTCATTATTGTTCGATTCATTTAAAAATAATACATCACCAACCCCAGAATCCGGTGATTCGTCACCCCATGCGTATCCCTTACCCGACCATTCTCCGGATCGATCGATCCGTAAAAAGCCGTAGTCGGCGCATACTCCATGCCGATCTGCCAATGCGGCAAATTGTACGACAAATTCACATTCACCGCCACCAACCGATCAATATCCAAACCCATTCCATACACCGTCACCGGATCGACCAGCGACTTGCCCGTTCCCAGGTTCTTCGTATAGCCCACAAAAAGGCTCGGTTTCCATTTCCGCCCGTACGTTAGGTTCACCCACGTGGTGGAATGCCGGAAAGGCGTATATTCCTGCCGCCCATTGGCGGGATCAATCGAATGAATGCCGTACCCCCCGAGCAGCGCCGTATGATCGAGCGCCGAGGCCAACAAGGTTTTGGCTGCAAAGGTAAAAGATTGTCCGGTATATTTCAGATGCGCTTCATAAGAAAAAGCCGTCATCCGTTCGTTCACCTTATAGGTCTTCTCCTGCCATTCGCTCACGGTACGGGGTTTAAGCGAAATCAGATGCACGCCGCCGCCGGCCAGCCACCGAGGTGCCGGCGTCCAGTCGGCCCCGACATACAACTCCGGCACGCAACTGTTCTTGATATAATCCTCGCTCATCCCTTTCGGGCCGCTCGATAAATATTGCAGTTGCCACAACGCCGCGGCAGTAAGTTTTACCCTTCCGGTAGCGTATTGATACCGAAGCTGCGGGCTGCGGTTAAAAGGCTGGAAAGGCGCGCCGGTAGACAGATTCAGCATATCCGGACATACCGCCCCGAAAAGCGGATGCCAGGTATGACCCAGCAAAACCGACGAGCGCCCCCAATCCAGATTCACATACGCCTGCCGGATACGGAGCATGGTAGTACTGCCGGAAAAGCCCCCGAAATCGGCCTCCAGCTTGGCCGAGGTACGCGCCCGGCCGATAGCAGGCCCGGTAACGTCTACCCCTAAACGCGAAGTAAAGGTGTAAAAACTGCCGTTAGGCGTAGCATTCAAATCCTTTCCATCGGCATCGGGTTGTTTATCGAGGGGGAAGAGATAAAAATTACCGTCGACAGGCGCCATATTGGCCCGCGTATTATAAAAAAGGTCGCCCCGTACAAAACCGTAGAATTTGTACGTAAAGTTTTTCCGCTGGGCCGTCGACGTACCGAAAGCGGCGATACTCAAACAGAGCAAAAGCAGTCGTTTCATGGTATAGTTTCAAATCGGTTCATTCACGTATTAGGGCGCAAAGGTATATATTTTTGTTTATTCCATTTGAAGAACGAAATATTATTTGTTCCTTTGCTTCCAAGTTGTAAGCCTTTTCGGCTAATATGATTTAAGAATGTAAAACTACATCATCCATTATGAGCACAAAAAAATTTTTATTGCAGGAAAAGGATATTCCCACCGCCTGGTATAATATCGTGGCGGATATGCAAAATAAGCCGCTGCCTATCCTGAATCCCGCAACCAAACAACCCCTTAAAGAAGAAGACCTCTACCCCTTATTTTCGAAAGGCGTCTCCCACCAGGAGATGAATACGACCGATGCCTGGATCGAAATACCCGAAGAGGTACGCAATCTTTATAAAATATGGCGTCCCACCCCTTTGGTACGCGCTACCGGACTGGAAAAAGCGCTGGATACCCCGGCCCATATTTACTTCAAAAACGAAAGTGTAAGCCCCATCGGATCGCATAAGCTGAATTCCGCCATCGCCCAGGCCTACTACTGCAAACAAGAAGGAACCACCAATATCACCACCGAAACCGGTGCAGGCCAATGGGGAGCCGCCCTCTCCTACGCCGCCAAAGCTTTCGGGCTGGAGCTGGCCGTTTATATGGTAAAAGTAAGTTACCATCAGAAACCCTACCGCCGCTCGATTATGCAGACCTTCGGCGCCCAGGTGATCGCCTCGCCCAGCATGAGTACGAAAGCCGGCCGCAAAATTCTGACCGATCATCCCAATTACCAGGGTAGCCTGGGCACCGCCATCTCGGAAGCGGTAGAACTGGCCATGCAAACGCCCAATTGCAAATATACGCTAGGCAGCGTATTAAACCATGTGATGCTGCACCAGACCGTGATCGGCCTCGAAGCCGAAAAGCAAATGGAAATGGCTGGCGAATATCCCGACGTGGTCATTGGTTGTTTCGGCGGAGGTTCCAACTTCTCGGGCATCACCTTCCCCTTCCTGCGGCACAAACTGACGGAAGGCAAAGAAATCCGGATCGTCGCCGCCGAACCGGCCTCGTGTCCGAAGCTGACCCGCGGACAATTTCAATACGATTTCGGCGACGAAGCCGGCTATACGCCGCTGTTGCCGATGTTCACCCTCGGACACAATTTCTCGCCGGCCAATATCCATGCCGGCGGCTTGCGCTACCACGGCGCCGGTTCCATCGTCAGCCAACTGAAAAAGGACGGTTTGATGGACGCAGTTGATATTCACCAGTTGGAAACCTTCGAAGCCGCTACGCTGTTCGCCCAAACGGAAGGCATCATCCCGGCGCCCGAATCGGCCCATGCCATCGCCACTGCCATCCGCGAAGCCAAAGCGGCGAAAGAAGAAGGCAAACAGCGCACGATTTTGTTCAACCTTTCCGGTCACGGACTGATCGATATGGCCGCTTACGACCAGTATCTGGCCGGCGACCTGGGCAACTATGAAGTAACCGACGAAGAGGTGGCCCGGAATTTATCGGAAGTAGAAAAAATCATCTGATCCCTCGCTGCGGGAAACTCCGGATTGCCGGGCAGGGGGCGTGCGGAATCGATGGAACACGCGCTCGCCTCATTCCAACCGACGTAAAATAAAGAACGGCGCAAACA
>DBFJSK010000577.1:0-1539 GCA_048403675.1 Tannerellaceae bacterium
CGATAAGTACTAAACTTGTATTATTATAGTATGGTGTAAAGCGTCAGGGAAATAGGAGGAAGCGTAATTTTGTTCTTTTTACTAATCATGTTTCCTCTTTCCCTGGTGGCGGAGATAGGAAAAGTAAGAATCGTTTTGGAAGTTGGGATAGTATGATTAAGAAGACACTTTATTTTGGAAGTCCGGTTTATTTGTCTTTGAGAAATGCACAATTGGTAATCAAGTTGCCAGAGGTCGTGAAAAATGGAACTTTGCCTGAGACTTTCAAGCAGCAGGCAGAGGTAACTAAGCCGATAGAAGATATAGGGGTGGTGGTATTGGATCATAAGCAGATAACCGTTACTTCGGGTTTGTTGGAGGCTTTGCTGGAAAATACGTGTGCGGTGATAACTTGCGATAGCCGGAGTATGCCGGTGGGTTTGATGCTTCCTTTGTACGGCAATACAACGCAAAATGAACGGTTCCGCCAACAACTGGATGCTTCTTTGCCGCTTACTAAGCAACTGTGGCAGCAAACGGTGAAAACGAAAATAGAAAATCAGGCGGCTGTGTTGGAAAAATGTACGGGGGAAGAAACAAGGTGTATGAAGGTATGGGCTACGCAGGTGAAAAGCGGGGATCCGGATAATCTGGAGGCTCGTGCGGCTGCTTATTATTGGAAGTCTTTGTTTAAAATAGAGGGTTTTACCCGGGATAGGGAGGGGATTCCGCCGAATAATCTTTTGAATTACGGGTATGCTGTTTTACGTGCCGTTGTGGCGCGCGGATTGGTGGTAAGCGGGCTTTTGCCTACGTTGGGTATTCATCATCATAATCGGTATAATGCTTATTGTTTGGCTGATGATGTAATGGAGCCTTATCGTCCGTATGTAGATGAATTGGTTTATACGTTGGTGGAGAGTGAGGCGGATTGCACGGTATTGACGAAGGAGTTGAAAGCGAAACTGCTTAGTATTCCGGTTTTGGAAGTAATGATTGGGGGGAAACGCAGTCCTTTGATGGTGGCGGTGGGGCAAACAACGGCTTCGCTTTATAAGTGTTTTAGCGGGGAGCTTCGTAAAGTATCGTATCCGGAGATGTGATGGATAGGTTTAGTGAGTATCGTATTATGTGGGTGCTGGTGTTGTTTGATTTGCCTACGGACACAAAGAAGGAGAAGAAGGCGTATGCTGATTTTAGAAAGAATTTGCAGAGAGATGGTTTCACGATGTTTCAGTTTTCTATTTATGTCCGGCATTGCGCAAGTAGTGAGAATGCAGCCGTGCATATTAAAAGGGTGAAATCTTTTCTGCCGGCGCATGGGCAGGTGGGGATTTTGTGTATTACGGATAAACAGTTCGGGAGTATGGAATTATTTTATGGAAAGAAAGTTTTAGATGTAAATACTCCGGGGCAGCAGTTGGAACTTTTCTAAACTAAAAAATCCCGCGTTAAAGACGGGATTTTTTATTGGAAAACAGCTCTTTTTATATTCCTAAATACTTGTATAAGTACTTGATTGATAGTTTGTAACGAATATCGTACTGTTTCCTATAGGAC
>DBFJSK010000578.1:0-3737 GCA_048403675.1 Tannerellaceae bacterium
AGAAATTGTCGTCATTAGAAAGCAAAATTCACGCCAAATAAGAACCGAAGGGTAGTAGGCCATCCCCCCATATCGATGCCTCGTTTGAGATCCGAGCCGTTGCCGTCGCCCACGTTGGCATTCGTAAATTCGGGGTCTAACCCGTCGTAGCCGGTGATAGTCAGCAAATTTTCGGCTTGTACATATACCCTCAGGTTAGAGATCGTCGCCTTTTTCAACCAGTCTTTCGGCAGGGTATAGCCCAAGACGACATTCTTCAGACGCAGAAAAGAAGCGTTCTCCACATAATACGAACTGGGATTGGTGCCGGAATACGTATCTCCGTAATCCAATACCGGCAGGACGGCTTTGCTGTTGTCGGCTCCGGGTTTCCAGGAATAATCGCGGATGGTGGTCGATCGATTGCCCTCGAATAGCCAGAAGTCGGTAAAATATTTCGTGTTATTGAACAAATCGTTCCCGATGGTGGAATACCAGAACATCGTGAAATCCCAATTTTTCCAGGTCAACGTGGCGTTTAAGCCGGCAATCAGATCGGGGTGGGGCGAGCCGATAAAAGTGCGGTCGTTCCCGTCGAGCTTGCCGTTGTGGTCGGTATCGGCAAATTTGAACTTGCCTACCCAGGCTTTCGCCCCCTCGGCATCCAGCCCTTCCTGACCTAACGGAGGCAGCGCCATGACTTCGGCCACATTCTCGTAAAAGCCGTTCAGCTTATAGCCGTAAAACTCGGAAATGGCATGCCCCTTGGTGGTGCGGGTAACATTTCCCGACAACCGCGTGCCGGAGCCCCACATCGACGCATCGTCGGCTTCCGATAATTTGACAACTTCGTTCTTGTAGTGCGACAAGTTTAAAGAAATATCCCACGACCAATCGCCTTTCCGGTCGCGGTAATTGAAATTGAAATCCCAGCCGGTGTTTTTCATATCCCCGAAATTGATATACGGTTTTTTGGCCTCGCCCGCCAAAGCCGAATATTGGGCGGCAATCAACATATCCGTCGTTTTTTTGGCATACCATTCCACCGAGGCCCCGAACTTACCGCCCAGGAAGGTAGCGTCAAGCCCCACGTTATACATTTCGGTGGCTTCCCATTTGGTATCTTCGTTGCCGTATTTATCCAGCCGGTAGCCTACCGAACTGCTCGTATTCATGCCCGCCAGGTCATAATCGGTGCGTTTGGGATCGGTTACATATTCATAGGCGAAATTCGTGATGCGGGGCACTTCGGAATTACCCGTCTGGCCGTAGCCGAAACGCAGTTTCAAATCGTCCAGCCAGTCGCGGGTACGGGCCATAAAGGCTTCTTCGGACAAACGCCAACCCGCCGAAACCGATGGGAAAACGCCGTAACGGTTGTTTTGGGAAAAACGGGAAACGCCGTCGCGGCGGATAATGCCGGTGAACAGGTATTTGTCGGCCAGCGAATAGTCGATGCGTCCGAACAACCCGAACAGGGCGAATTCCCCTTTATATTCGCTCTTGGCAATGCGTTGCCCATCATTGGCGCCCATGTTCAATACCCAGGTATTGGTGTTTTCTTCGAACAGATACGAATAGCGTTGCCCGGTCATCTTGCGGCCCAGCCCGTCGCGGATGGCTTCGGTGCCGAGTAAGACGTTCAATTTGTGGATGTCGTTGAAGGTCACGTTGTACGTCAGCGTGTTCGTCCATACCCAGCGGTAGTTGTATTCGGAAATTTCTTCCAGGTCGTTCTGGCGTGTCGTCTCCGAAAATTCCGGGTTGTTTTTGTTCATCCGGTAGGAATAGGCATTCGTATAATCGAGTCCGAAATTGGTACGTAAGGTAAGTCCTTTGTACAGGTCGGCCTCAGCCCATAGATTGCCGAATACGCGGTTGTGGGTGTAATAATTGTCTTTGTTGCGGATTTGGTTGGCCACGGGATTTTGGAAATTGCCCGTGCCCGCTATTTTCGATCCCGCGAACTGGCCCTGAATGTCGTACACCGGCACGTAGGGAGAGGCGCGGTACGTCCAGGAATAAGGATTACTCTCGGCTCCGGAGGCGTTTAAACCGTTATCTTTGGTAAAGGCGTAAGTCAGGTTTTCGCCCGCCCTGAACCACGGACGTACGTTGAAAGAGGTATTGGCCCGCACCTGGTATCGCTGGTAATAGGATTCGATGACCGTGCCGTCTTGCTTGAAATAGTTGGCGCTCAGGTTGTACTGGCCTTTTTCCGTACCGCCCGAAAGGCCGATCTGGTGATTCTGGATCAAGGCTACCCGATCTATTTCATCCCACCAGTCGGTGTCGGAAAAAGGTACCATCGTATTGCCGGGGTAGCTGTAGGTGCCGGGATCGATCTGTTGCGAGCCTCCGGCGCCCGCCTGGGTGAGGTAGTTGGGAATGACAGGATTTGCGCCGGTGCCGAATTGTACGTGCGAGGGCAATTCGTCGGAACCCAGCAGCGCATAGTTGTTCTTTTTCGCTTCCCATTCCAGATTCAACCGTTCGGTGGAATTTAAAAGGTCGTAGCGTTTGCCGGTTTTTTGCAGTCCGATATAGCCGTCGTACGTCAGTTGGGGCTGCCCGCTTTTCGTGCCTTTCTTGGTGGTAATCAGGATGACGCCGTTGGCGGCTTGGGCGCCGTAGATGGCCGCCGAGGAGGCGTCTTTGAGGACTTGCATGCTCTCGATGTCGTTCGGATTGAGCGAACTCAGGTCTTGGTTGCGGGTGGATACGCCGTCGATTACGTATAAGGGGCCGTTGTCGTTGACGGTGTTGATGCCTCGGATACGTACCATCGAGGGGGAGCCGGGCGAACCGGATTGCCCGATGTATACCCCCGCGGCTTTCCCTTGCAACTGTTGGGTGGCCGACGAGCCGGAAGAGGCCAGCAAATCTTTGGTATCGACCACAGCTACCGAGCCGGTGATGTCTTTCTTTTGCTGTGTGCCGTACCCTACCACAACGACTTCGTCCAGGTTCTGGGCATCTTCTTTTAAAACGACGTTTACCGGGTTGCCGGTGGCGGCGACAGCCTGGGTGACGTAGCCGATGTAGGAAAATACCAGGGTGGAACCGGGTTCGGTTTCGAGGGTGTACTTTCCGTCCAGGTCGGTGATCGTCCCGTTGGTCGTGCCTTTCACAACTACATTCACGCCTAAAAGGGGCTCGCCTTTGGCGTCTTTTACCGTACCGGTTACTTTTCGGGCCTGTTGGTGGAGCGACACTTGCGCAGTTACGGCGTGAAGGGGGAATGTGGTTGCCGTATGAAACGTAAGGAAACAAAGTGCCATACTCAGCCCGCTTTTAACATAAGCCAACTGTTTGTTTTTCATAACACAAAAAATAGATTAACATTCATATTTGTAGGTCTCTAGGTATTATTTACATCGCTCGTCTTTTAACAAAGACGGGCATTGATCGGGCTTATCGAGAGGGTACGTAGGGCGGCCGTTCGGGGGCTTGTCTGCGTGCCGGTGTTTGCGGGGGGAGGGCGGAGCGGCGAAGCTTTTCACTTCTCTCTCTCTTCTAAAGAAAGAGAGAATGAACCGTAGGCGCCGGTTCCCATACAAACCGTGGGCTAAAATAAACTATTTTAACGAATACACCAAAGAAATTGCTATTTTTTTACTTTTATTTTTTCATTTTCTTCCCGTCCCGCCCTTTAGAGTCGGCAGGCAAATCTTATTCTATTATCTTTAAATCCCTGCAACTAAAGCAATTTACCCCTTCCTACTTTCACTTCTCTCTTTCTTTAGAAGAGAGAGAGA
>DBFJSK010000579.1:0-2479 GCA_048403675.1 Tannerellaceae bacterium
GCCTGGGGCGATCGGATCGATCCGGACGTCGGTATGTCCGCGCGTTTCCAGGAAATGCGCGAGCGAGGCGAGAAGGGCTTCCCTCCCCTGCTGTCGGAGGATGTCGTCGTCGAAGGTCAGGTGATGGGCGTCGCCGAAGGCAAAACAGGAAGCGGTGGCGGGAAAGGCGCGAAGGTCTTTCAGTAAAGCGTACATGCGCCCGGAACGGGCGGCCCAAAGGGGGCGGCGGAAGCTTTGGCGAATCCCTTCGGGGGTATCCACCGTGAGGCAGTGTCCGCCGCGCATCAGCGCGATCCGGTCGCAACGGGCGGCTTCATCCATATAGGGAGTGGATACCAGCATGGTGATTCCTTCTGTTTTCAGCCGCTTGAGCATTTCCCAGAATTCCTCGCGCGAAACCGGATCGACGCCGGTGGTGGGTTCATCCAGAAAGAGCACTTCGGGCCGGTGGATAAGGGCGCAGCAGAGGGCGAGTTTCTGTTTCATTCCTCCCGACAATTTGCCGGCTCGCCGCTTCCGGAAGGGTTCGATCTGAACGTAAATATCGCGGATCAGGTCGTAATTGGCCCGTACCGTGGTTCGGAAAACGGTAGCGAAAAATTGCAGGTTTTCTTCGACCGTGAGATCTGGGTAGAGGGAAAAACGGCCGGGCATATAGCCTACCCGGTTGCGGATTTCCGCCCAGTCGGTTACGACATCCCGGCCGGCCACCGCGGCTTTTCCCTGGTCGGGTAGCAGAAGGGTGGCGAGGATGCGGAACAACGTGGTTTTTCCCGCTCCGTCGGGGCCGATCAGCCCGAAAAGTTCGCCGGGAAGGATAGCGAGCGAAATGGCTTTCAACGCCTCTACCTTGCCGTAGGATTTACTGATCTGTTCAATCCGGATGGCGTTCATGGTTGGGGGGCGGCTGCGGGTTGGAACTTCAATTCGCCGTATTGACCGATTTTCAGGTAACCGTCATTGTGTACGGCTACTTTTACGGCATACACCAGGTTGGCCCGCTCGTCTTTGGTCTGAATGCCTTTCGGGGTAAATTCGGATTGATCGGAGATCCAGGTGATCCGACCGGGATAAGGCCGCTGATGATCGCCGTAATCGGCGAAGACCTCTACATCCTGGCCGGCTTTCAGCCCCGAGAGCTGGTCGGCAGTAACGTAGGCGCGCAGGTAAAGCAGATCGGTATCGGCTATTTTATAAAGGGGTTGGCCGGCTGCGGTTACCTCGCCTGCTTCGGCGTATTTTACAAGGACGGTGCCGGTGCGGGGATTGACGACGCGGCTTTTCTGCAATTGATCGTCGAGCTGCATCACCTGGTACAGCATGGCTTCGGCCTCGGCGTCGGCTCCGCCGGTCGTTTTGCGGAGGGAGGAGTATTGGGCGTCGAGTTGTTTTTGGAGCACTTTTAGGTTGTTTTCGATGTCGTCGAGTTGTTTCTGATTGCCTGCTTTGGCCGCTACGAGGTTTTGCATCCGGTGTTGTTCGGTGCGGGCGGTGGCGATTTGTTGTTCGAGGGCGGCGATCTGTTTGCGAATATCCGGCTTGCGAATATCTACCGAGCGATGGCTGGACAGGAGCTGCATTTTTCGAAGGTAGAGTTGGGTGGTGTCGATATAGCCCACTTCGGCGCCGGCCTCCAGCCGATCGCCTTCTTCCAGATTGAGTGCTTTGATTTTGCCGTTGGCTTCGGCCGAGACGAGGATTTCCGTGGCTTCAAAAGCGCCGGTAGCGTCGAAATCGACGCGTTTCGGGCCGCAACTGCTTGCCAAAAGGCAAAAGAGGCAGAGTATGATTCCTTGTTTCATCTGTTTTCGTTTATGGTTGATTTTTATGTTTGTTTTTATCTTTGTGCGGAAGGGGCGTTAAAACTGCAGGCCCCCATGCAACGACGTGACGGCCGCCCCCGGCTCTTGGGCCGGGGAACTGCCGGGTTGACGAATCTGGGAGCTGGCGGGTTGATTCGTCGTATACCTATAATTATAGATAGCCTGCAATTGCTGAATGCGACGGGTGGAGGCCGCTTCGCGGGCCAGGTCTTCGGCATGGATCTCGCGGATGAGATCGGTCACGGAGATGGTGCCGTTTTCCAGCTTGACTTCGGCGGCTTTGCGGATGCTCACGCGTAGGGATACGATGGCTTCGTCGCCTTGGATCAGGTCGGTGTATTTACGGATTTCCATTTGCTCGCGGAGCATTTCGAGGCGGGTGTTGAATAGGAAGGTTTCGCGTCCTACTTCTACCGCGCGGTTTTGCACGCCGATTTTCTTCCGGTCGTTTTTCAGGGTATAGAGTTTTCCCAGATTCCAGGTGAGCCGGAGGCCGGCTACGTAAAAAGGTTGGAACGAATCATCGAGCATATCCAGTCCGGGACGTCCGTAACCGCCCTGCACGAAAGCGCTCA
Organism: Tannerellaceae bacterium; assembly: GCA_048403675.1. GTDB lineage: Bacteria > Bacteroidota > Bacteroidia > Bacteroidales > Tannerellaceae > Parabacteroides. The sequence goes on from DBFJSK010000579.1 coordinate 2,399, forward strand.
GCAGCGGACGGATACCGGCTGTGAGTTGTTTATTTTGTACGTCCAACAGGGTGTTTCGGGCATCGAATACGCGCAGTTCGG
>DBFJSK010000580.1:0-10437 GCA_048403675.1 Tannerellaceae bacterium
AAGCGTGCAAAGAAAGGAATGAAAAAAGGCTTCGAACCCCTTGATGCGGGTGGAGGGCAGATCGACGAAACGAACAGACCCGGTGCCCCCCGCAGGATGCACATAGGGCTTACGGCGGAATACCGTAACGCGGTATCCGCCGGGCAACGCCGTGTATAATTCTTCACAATGTTTTTCCACGCCCCCCTGCACGTGGGGAAAGCCTCGGGTGCCGAATACGTAAATCTGCATGGCTAACGGGTATTGGGAAGAGCCGATTCGTAAATCTGCATCAACCTTTGATAATGGGCTTCTTTCGAAAAATTCTCGCGGGCGAACACCTGGGTGGCTTCCGTCATGGCCTGGTATCGGGCGGCATCCAGCCCCCGGGCTTTGCCGATAGCCTCGGATAGTTCCTCGGCTGAACCGGCCCGGAACAAAAAGCCGGTTTTGTTTTCCTCGATCAGTTCGGGGATGCCCCCGATGCGGCTTCCGATAACGGGTGTGCCCAGCGTCATCGATTCGATGATGGTAAGCGGATTGTTCTCGTACCATTCGGAAGGAACGATCACAAAGGCGGCTTGTTGAATCAGCCGGTTCAGCTCCTCTCCTTGCTTAAAGCCGAGGAAACGGATCGTCTGCGATTCGGCTTGTTTCAAAGAAGCCAGCAAGGGGCCGGTTCCCACGATTTTCAGCGATTGGCCGGGATGGCGTTTCATCGCTTCGATAAGTGTGGCAATGCCTTTTTCTTCGGATATCCGGCCGAAATACAGCAGGTAATTTTCCTTTTTGAGTCCTGCCGCCGGCTTCACCGGAGTGAAATTATACAGATGGGTGGATTTCCGGCTGTACAGCGGATCGGCCTCGATATGTTTGCCCTGCGAGAATTTGCTGACGAAAATAAAGCGGTCGATCAGGCGGGCGGGCGGATAAAACCGTTCGCGGAAATAGGTATCCAGGCTCAGCAGCACGCTGTTGGGCAAATTTCCTTTGGAGCATCGGCCGGTAATGCAACGCCAGTATTGTTTCGAGGTGATGCAACGTTCGCAAAGCTCTTTCCGCCCGTTGGTAAAGGTATAGGCGGGGCAGATCAGACGGTAATCGTGGGCCGTCATGACCACCGGAATATGGTATTTTTGCAGGACGGGCAAGATGGATACCGACATGCCGTTGAAGAGCAAATGGATATGGGCGATGTCCGGTTTTTCGTCGCGGATGAGCTTTTCCAAATTGCGGGCCGAAGCCGGATTATACAGGAAAGAGGGGATGCGCCGAACCCGCGTGTAAAGCGAAGATTCCGACAATTCGGGATAATCCACAAAATAGGAGGCGTAGTGGGAAGGTTTGTTTTTCGGACTTTTCAGGCTGAAAGGGATCACTTCGTGCCCTTTTTCGCGCAACAGGTCGATGGTGTTGAAAAAGACGGTTTCAGCCCCTCCCTTGAGATAAAAATATTTATCGATTTGCAATATCTTCATGGTTGTCTGTACTTTCGATGTTTGTAGCTGATTGTTCAATTTCTACTGCTTCTCGCCGGATATTGGCCAGGGCCAGTCCGAGGATCATCATAATAAAAAAACCGCGATGGGTGGTAAAGGTGGAATCGCTGGTACTTTCGATGGCGAAGTAGCCCACGATCATCAGGATCAATAAAAAAAGCTGGATATTGCGGTTGATTTGCAACGAGCGGTAGGCTTTTTTCAGAATATAAATCCAGAAGGAGATATACAGGCAAACGCCCGCTACGCCGAACTGGGCCAACGAGGGATAATAGGTGTCGGCAATATAGTTGTAAAAGGTGCGACTGATGCCCCATACGTTTTCAATGCCGTATTTCACGTAAATATCGGAATAATACACGCCGGACGAGAAGGTGGCGAAACTGGCGAACCCCGATCCGAAGGGAAAATAATCCCGGAAAATGGCGAACGAGGTAATGTAGAGTACCGAGCGGGCGATGAGGTCTTTTTCTTCGCCGTCGGCGAGGCTTTGAATGAAATAGAGTTGGATTTTCTCCCACGCTACCAGGGCCATGACGGAACAGAGGAACAGCAAAAGGAAGATGTTTTTCGCATTGAGCTTGATCCGTTGCATTTTATTGAAATAAAAAATAATGGCGGTGGCCAGGATGAAAAAGCCGTAAAATTTGGAGCGGCCGGAAAGCAGCCCGACCGAGAGCATGACGACGAACATCACTTTATCGCGCATCCGGAAATCGGAGGCATAGAGGTAGCAGAGGGAAACGGATACGACTGCGGCGGCAAAATAGGATTCGTGCCCCATCGTAGCCCGAAGCACGCCGGGAAAGGCCAGGTTGGAGACGCCGATAAGGAGCAGCAATCCCCAAAAGAGCCGGGCGATGATGCGTAAGAGGGCTTTCTGGTTTTTCGAGAAAACGGGGGAAAGCGAATAGACGCAAAAGAAGGCAAGGTAGGGTTTGATTTGGATGATACAGTCGGATACGATGGCTACTTTGGTATTGCTCCCGATAAAGAACGAGTAACAAAGGTAAAAGAAGAAGATGAAGAGGGTGACGAGAAAGGCTTTATTCATTTCCCAATCGGGGGTGTGAAAAAGATAGTAGCCGAAAAGGGTGAAAAGCATCAGGGCGCAAAACTCGTCTGTGTAATCGAATCCGATCAGGTTGTATAATAAGATACCGAATAATAAGGTGAATATAAATAGGAAAAAGAAATGCTTATTTATAAATTCTTGTATCATATAGGGTTCCCGGAATTGTAGGTTAGGCCGGTTGTATTTGTAACGAAAAAATGTACATTTTCGTATAGAACCGGCGCAGGTTGTCTTGCGGCGGCAAAGTTAGGTATAATTCCTCGAAATGCCAGAGGCTTTAGTATTTTTCGCATATTTCGCGGGGTGGGGTAGCTTGTTTGGGAGAAATGCATTACTTTTGTCGGGTTTTAAGGACGCTATTAATCTATAATATATGAAAATCGCTATCGTCGGAACAGGATACGTGGGATTGGTCACGGGCGCTTGCTTTGCAGAAATGGGTACCGTGGTGTACTGCGTGGATGTGGATAAAGAAAAAATAGAGAATCTGAAAAAGGGGATCATTCCTATTTATGAACCCGGATTAGATGATTTGGTAAATAGAAATGCGCAAGCGAAACGGCTTCTTTTCTCGACCGAATTGACGGAATGTCTGGATAAAGTGGAAGTGGTGTTTTGCGCCGTGGGCACGCCTCCGGATGAAGACGGGAGCGCGGACTTGTCGTATGTATTGGAGGTGGCGCGGGAAGTGGGCCGCTCGATGAACAAGTATTTATTGATCGTGACCAAGAGTACGGTGCCGGTCGGTACGGCTGAAAAAATCAAGCAGGCTATCCGGGAAGAATTGGAGAAACGCGGAGTGGAAATCGATTTCGATATTGCTTCGAATCCGGAATTTTTGAAAGAGGGGGCCGCCATCAAAGATTTTATGAGTCCCGACCGGGTGGTGGTAGGCGTGGAAAGCGAACGGGCGGAGGAGTTGATGACGCGTTTGTATCGTCCTTTCTTATTGAATAACTTCCGGGTGATTTTCATGGATGTGCCTTCGGCGGAAATGACGAAGTATGCGGCGAATGCGATGTTGGCTACCCGAATCAGCTTTATGAACGATATTGCGAATCTGTGCGAGATTATCGGGGCGGACGTGAATATGGTGCGCAAAGGGATCGGGGCGGACGCCCGGATCGGCAGCCGGTTCTTGTATGCGGGTTGCGGGTATGGCGGTTCATGTTTTCCCAAAGATGTGAAGGCGCTGGTGAAGACGGCGCAGCAAAACGGGTATCCGATGCGTATTTTGCAGGCGGTGGAAGAGGTGAACGAGGCGCAGAAGTCGATGTTGTTCCGCAAGCTCGACGCTTATTTCCAAGGCGATTTGAAAGGGCGGAAAATCGCTTTGTGGGGGCTGGCTTTCAAGCCTGAAACGGATGATATGCGGGAAGCGCCTTCGTTGGTGCTGATCGAGAAGTTGCTCCGGGCGGGGTGTAAGGTGAAAGCGTACGATCCGGTGGCGATGAAGGAGGCCAAACGCAAAGTGGGAGATTCCATCGAGTATGCGAAGGATATTTACGACGCGGTGATGGATACGGATGCGTTGATGGTGGTGACGGAATGGAAGGAGTTCCGCATGCCGTCCTGGGGAGTGATTAAGAAATTGATGCTTACGCCGTTGGTGCTGGACGGACGAAATATTTACGATCTGGCCGAATTGGAAGAGCACGGGTTTGTGTATCATTGTATCGGCCGGTAACGGCCGGGATGGGCTTGTAGGCATTGGTGGCTTTAGAGCTGTTTATGCCTTATAAAGCGGTTGGTTGCGGAGATTTTGCACTGCCTGCCGTAAAACGGTAACCGAATAACTAGCCATCAGGACACTGGCCCTAAGATTGGGTAAATAAAAACTACAGGTTTGCTTGACTTGTAGTTTTTTTTATGGCTTTCCTTCTTTCCTTTTGAAAATATGTTTTTTCCTATTTCTAGTTGCTGGCAGCTTGTCGTATCCGGAATGAAATTGTTTGTTCGTCTTTTCAGGTATACGCTTTTCCCGGGTGCAGAATGAGGGGTTCTTTTTTTCGGATATTTCGTCCTTCCTTCCTGCCTGTTCGAGGGCGCGCTCTATTCTTTTGGGTAAAAGAAGCATTTTTCCTACAAGCGTGTAATAAAAAACGAATCGTCTCCGACTATATAGCTAAACAGTGTAAATTTCATGGAACCTATTCAAAAAGAATTTTTGAAAATACTGGCGGATTATCAGGGGATTATTCATAAAGTAAACTTGATTTATTTTAAGTCGGCTATGGATAAGCAGGATAATTTTCAGGAAATCGTGTATCAATTGTGGAAGGCGTTTCCTTCTCTCAAAAATACGGATAAATTGGCGTCGTGGATTTATGCGGTGGCGATCAATACATCCATCTCGAAAGTGAGGAAAGATTGCAGGCTGGAATTCCACGAGTCGGTAGCCGGGTTTACAGACCAAGTGCCCGCGCAGGAGGAAGAGGATAACAGACAGATACAGCGGCTTTTCGCAGCATTGTATGAATTGAATGAGATCGATAAATCCGTTATGTTGCTTTATATGGAGGACTATAGCTACAAAGAGATTGCGGCGATAACAGGGATTGGAGTTTCGAATGTCGGCGTGAAAATACACCGGCTGAAAAATCAGTTGCAAAAACGGTTAAATGGATAAGTAAAATGGAAGAGCATGATTTGAAGAGACTGTGGCGGCAAGCCATGAATAAGCCAATAACATGGTATTCGGAAAAGGAGTTAAACCGGATGGTAGTGGCTTCGGCCAGAAAATCGATGGGACTGATTCAGCCCAAAGGCTGGTTTCAAGTGGTTATCATCGGGGTAATGGTAGGAGGTCTGGTGAATTCGTTTCTTCGAAAGTCGCCGGAACTGAGGTGGCTGGACTGGGCGGGGGTGCTGATTATTCTGGTATGTTATATCCTATGGAAACGATCGGCTTACAAAATGAACCGGTATACGTGCGATAAACCGATAAAAGAATGGCTGGCTTATCGTATCGCGGAAGTGGAGAAAACAATGAACTATACGGCTAAATATAATGCGCTTATTTATGGGGGATCTTTTGGGGTGGGATTCGGGTTTTATGCGGTTACTCAATGGGTACTGAAAACTCCTTTCAATCCGTGGGTAGCGGTTCCTCTCTTTGTCGGTTTACTGGTTTATCTTCTCGTCGTTAAGCGGTCGCTACATAAAAAATATACGCGTACTTTGAAGGAATTAAAAGAATTATATAACAAACTCGATGAATAAGGTGAGCCGGGGGGAAGTGCCGGCTTTCCCGATTCCGGATAAAAAACGAACGGAATACAAGTAGCTCCTGGCCGTTTTATGCAATTATGCGCCAGAGCTGCTCCATCCGTTCGTTTTTCCTATGAATCGTCTCGTTTCTAATCGAGTTTCAGCACAGCCAGGAATGCTTTTTGCGGCACTTCCACCGTACCGATCTGCTTCATGCGTTTCTTTCCCTCCTTTTGTTTTTCCAACAGCTTGCGCTTACGGGAAATATCGCCGCCGTAACATTTGGCTGTCACATCTTTCCGCACCGCTTTCACCGTTTCGCGCGCGATGATTTTGGCACCGATAGCTGCCTGGATGGCAATATCGAATTGTTGGCGGGGAATCAGTTCTTTCAGTTTCTCGCACATGCGCCGTCCGAAGTTCACGCTGTTGTCCACATGGGTCAGGGTGGAAAGCGCATCCACCGGTTCGCCGTTGAGCAGGATGTCGAGTTTGACCAGCTTGCTCGGCCGGAAATCATGGAGATGGTAATCGAAAGAAGCGTATCCTTTCGAGATGCTTTTCAGCTTATCGTAAAAATCGATCACGATTTCACCCAAAGGCAGGTCGTAATGAATCTCCACCCGGTCGCCCGAAATATATTCCTGGCGAATCAAAATGCCTCGTTTTCCAAGGCAGAGAGTCATGATAGGACCGATATAAGCGGTATTCGTAATCACGGAAGCCCGGATAAAAGGCTCATCAATATGGTCGATCAAGGTCGGGTCGGGCAAACCGCCGGGGTTGTGCACTTCGATACAACCTCCTTTTTTGTCGTATACTTTGTAGGATACGTTGGGCACGGTCGTAATGACGTCCATGTTGAATTCGCGGTCGAGCCGTTCCTGCACGATTTCCATATGAAGCAATCCCAGGAAACCGCACCGGAATCCGAAGCCGAGAGCTGCCGAGCTTTCCGGCTGGAAAGTAAGTGAGGCATCGTTCAATTGCAATTTTTCGAGCGAGGCGCGCAGGTTCTCGAAGTCTTCGCTCTCGATCGGGTAAACCCCTGCAAATACCATCGGCTTCACCTCCTCGAATCCGGCGATGGCCTCTTTAGCCGGCCGGTCTACATGGGTGATGGTATCCCCTACCCGCACTTCGCGAGACGTTTTGATACCGGAGATGATATAGCCCACATCGCCGGTGCGGATTTCATTGCGGGGCGACATGTCCAGTTTGAGAATACCCACTTCATCGGCGTCGTATTCCTTGCCGGTAGCAATGAATTTCACATGGTCGCCTTTGCGCAACACGCCGTTTACGACTTTGAAATAGGCGATAATGCCACGGAACGAATTGAATACCGAGTCGAAAATCAAGCATTGCAAGGGCGCTTCGGGGTCGCCTTTCGGCGCCGGCACACGTTCTACGATCCGGTCGAGAATATCGTATACTCCCTCGCCCGTTTTGCCGCTGGCCCGCAGAATGTCTTCGCGCGGACAACCCAGCAATTCCACGATCTGGTCTTCCACTTCGTCGGGCATCGCGCTGGGCAGGTCTATTTTATTGAGTACCGGAATGATTTCAAGATCATTCTCGATGGCCATATACAGGTTGGAGATAGTTTGGGCCTGAATACCTTGGGCGGCATCGACAATCAAAAGGGCGCCTTCACAGGCGGCGATCGAGCGGGATACTTCATACGAAAAATCGACATGTCCCGGGGTATCGATCAAATTCAGGATGTAGTCTTCGCCTTTATAATGATACGTCATCTGGATGGCATGGCTTTTGATCGTAATGCCGCGTTCGCGCTCCAGATCCATATCGTCGAGCACCTGGGCTTGCATGTCTTTGCCTTCTACAGTTTTGGTGTATTCAAGCAAACGGTCGGCCAGGGTACTTTTCCCGTGGTCGATATGGGCAATAATACAAAAATTGCGGATATTCTTCATCTATTCAATCTATTGAACTTATTTTCAACCACTTAAAAGGAAACCGACAAGCATCGTCAAACGCGTATGATCCGAGCTACGATTTCTTTGTCTCAACTTCCTTTTTTTCACCGTGCAAATATAGCGTTTTTTTTGATACGAAACGGGGTGAGAATTCCTCTCTATGCATTATTACAGATAGGTTAACGCTGTTTTAGTTTTTGTCTTCTTACCATTTCTTTCTGAGGGAAAACAAAAAGCGCCCGGTTGCGTATCGCACCAGACGCCGATGGTAAAAAACTTCCACCTACTTTATTATCAATTTGAACGTTTCGATTTGCCGATTGTAATCCAACACCAGATAATAGATACCGGCCGCCAAGCCGTTTTTATAGAAAGAAACTTCTTGTTCGCCTTTCTCCATCGAAGTAGCGGCAAGCACCTTATCCACCGGATTGCCTCCGAAATCCCGTAAGGTAATACTTACTTTTCCGGGGCCGGGCAGCTCAAATCGGATCGATGCCCGATCGGTGACCGGCAGAGGAGATACTTGCAGGTTGAAAGCGCTTTTCCGGCTTTCGAGCGCCGTGGGATTTTCCCATGCCCCCTCGGATACTTCGTCATTTAACACATTCGCCGTTTCCGGATTGCCGATCTTCACATTCAAATTCGATCCGGCTTTGGCCGTGAATCCGGAAGAAAGCGTCACCCGCGTCGGCGCTGAAATCTGCATCCTGCCGTTGGCTTCGATCGAAACCGTACCGCTATTTTTCACCTCGCTCGACGCGATGACATGCGCATATTCGCCACCCCGGATCACGCAATTCGACAGACTGACCGAACTGGCCGGATTCCGGAAGCTTTTCATACGTTCTATCTCGTCATTTAATACCCGCGCGTTATTTTCCCTAGCCGTCGTTCCCATTGCCCGTCCATCGCCCGGATACGTCACATTCGGATTCGACCAATAAGCAACGCGTACGCAGTTGTTGCAATAATTTCCGTAAGCCATCACGGTTCTCCAGTTTTTTCCCGGGCTTATGTATCCATGCCCATAAGCAAAAGGTGAGGTACTACTATCCATCCCGACGTCGTGCCGGGCGCCTTGCAAATGCCCTATTTCATGCGGAAAAGATAGATTTCCCACCGCGGCGCTTCTGTCCACCACGCAAAAAGCATTTCCTTCATTGGCACCGATCGCTTCGGCTATCCCCGCAGTCGATCCGGAGGATTCGGACACCAATACACACACATCGGCTGCATACCGATCCCGTAATGTATGTATTTCATCCATCACGCCATCGTTCTTACCGACGAACAATTCCAAATCAGTCTGCAAATTGCCGGCACCTGCATAACCGACTTGCACGCAAGCCGCCAGTTCCAACCGATGACTAATTTGACTATGCTCATACGTTTGATTCGTTGTTTGAATGGCAAGCGTGGCATGCGCCGTGAGGGAGGGAGTGACTAAAGCTGCCGCCGTTGCAGTATAAGCTACTAAAACCCGGAGGGGTTTGGTGGTAATGGCTCTCGTTTGGGAAAACGGTACCTCATAATTACCGATACTTTTATCCCGCACATCCTCTTCTTCTTGGTATTTGGACACATCCAAACAAGTTACCACACCCGTAGAATCCGTCAAAGAGGCGATCTCAAACAGCTTATTATCTATAAATATACTACCAATCAATTGATTACCTTCCCGCACGAGGGTGATATAATCCACCTCGTTAAAAGCTTTTCCATACCAGAGTTTGTCTGTATTGTTTACAGCTTGGAATGTCTGCGCGGAAAGGCCCGGTAAAGTAAAATTGATTTGCTCCGCATTTAAAACGCGTATATCGATTTTACCCTCATATATTTCTTTGTATTTTCCCGACGCCTGATAGCTTGCGATACGTCCGTTCGAACTATCGACAACTTTACTTTCTACAAATAATTCCTGCCCGATCGCATTAAACAAGTGCAAACTCAGCAGAAAAGAAAGAATCCCTCTATTTATCATAATCCATTGCCTCTTAATTGTTGAACTTCCATCTTCAACGATTCAATTTCTTTCTTTTGTTGAATCATGTATAAGGTCAGCTCTTCCACTTTTTGCAAAAGCTTCACATTCATCTCGCCCAGATCGACCCCGTTTTCTTTTACATCGGCCTCCGAGGGAATCCCCTCCAAGTGCTTATGCGCTTTAATATGGGCTTCGACCTCTTCCAAAGAGGGCAAATTATAATCGGGTGCAAACACAAAATCGGCCCATCCGGTTTCCACTTTAATTTCTTTGGCGCGGATCGTACCGTTCACATCCAATTTATACTGCGGATTATTGGTTCCTATTCCGATGCCCGTATTCCATTTAAAAGTCATTTGATGGGTCGCGCCGTAAACAATATCCAAAAAAGCGTCCGAACTCGTATCTCTAACATTCAATATCCAGTTATTTAAATGTTTATAAGGAACAATGGTCAGCCGGGTAGCCGAGCCGGGAGCGGAAGACAAACTGCCTATTTTTACCGAACTAAAGGAACCCGTTTGGGCGAAAACGGATAAATTGCCACACAACAAAAAGAAAACAACAGAAAATACACTCAAACACTTTTTCATATCATACACTTTAATTATTAATAATAGTTTTATTTACATTTCATAGCAACTGGCAGCAAAGATATTCAAATAAAATCTACAATTAAATAAAAGCTTTCTATAATTTTAAAAAAAAACCATTAGTAAAGCAGACAAATCAACCTCCACACTCTTC
>DBFJSK010000581.1:0-7777 GCA_048403675.1 Tannerellaceae bacterium
GCCGGATCACAGGCGATTTGCTGCGACCCTATGTAGAATTGGCGGGCGAGGTAGATTCCATCGACGATTTCTACCGCCGGGCGGACGTGGCGGTCAATCCGGTTTTTCAAGGAACGGGACTGAAGATAAAAACGTTCGAAAGCATTAGCCGGGGAAAAGCCACCGTGGCCCATCCCCATAGCGCCGAAGGCATTTTCGCTCCTGCCCAGGCGCCATTGTTACTTGCCGCGAATGCCGCGGAATATGCCGATAAGCTGCTTTCGCTGATCGGCAACAAAGAGGCGCTGCTGGCCAACCAACAGCAATGCAAACATTACCTCGAACAAATGAACCTCTATATCCAAGAGCAATACCGGCAACTTTTCGAAGCAACGCCCGCCACGCGCTAAACTTTTGCGAGCAGCCGGCGCATTGCCCGCAAAGAGGAAATTCATCCCGCCTCTTTTCAGCAAGCACTCATTTCCAGTTGAAATAAATGAAAGAAACGACGACTAAAAAAATAAATTGGGTCAGCATCCTGCAAGGATGGAGCATGCTGCTTGTGGTCATCGGCCACGCAGGACTTTCCAAAATCCCCCGAAACCCCGACGAACCGGTCATAAGCCTGATCGAATACCTCATCTATTCTTTCCATATGCCTTTATTTATGATGGTTTCCGGCTATTTGTTCTATCTGACCCGCGTCAAAACCCCGGTCGGCTACTGCGCAATGCTACTGGATAAGCTCAAGCGGTTGGGCATTCCCTACATCGCCTTTACAGCCATGACTTTACTGCTGAAAAGTATCTTTAACGAATACATGGTAAGGCAAACTTCCCTTTCTTTCAAAGAAGTAGCGAATGCTTTTCTGTATCCCACCAACAATCCCCTGGGAGAATTATGGTTTATAGCCACCTTGTTGCTTATTTTCGTACTTACTCCCCTCTTGAAATGGGCTTTGCGAAATCCGCTTTATTCCCTCATCGCAGGCTTGCTTGCCGGGCTCGTGCATTTTTTCCCAGGCTCTATCGATCTGTTCTGCCTGAGTCTGGTAGCCCGTTATGTGATCTGGTTTTTTATCGGGCTTCTTATCAGCCGGTATAAGATGGAAACCTGGCTCGATACCTGGGGTTCCTTTGTCTTTACAGGGATCGCATTTATCCTTACTTTCTGTTTATCCCATCTGTACGGGTGGAAGGAAGTGGATTTTATCGTCACCCTGACAGGCTGTCTGTTCTCTTATTCGTTGGCTTTGAAACTCGATAAGTTTATCCCGTCTTTGTTCCATACGTTTCGATCCTATACGTTTCAGATTTATCTGCTCGGGATCTTCTTTCAAATCGCCTTTAAGATACTTTACCAAAAGATGCTCTATCCGCACGGTTACGCAGTGGCCTTTGGCCTGTGCATCTTGCTGGGGCTTTATGCCCCCGTACTTATTTCGTTGGGTGTGCGGAAAATAAATAATCACTATCTGAATCTCATGGTGGGAATGAGCAGCCAGCGCCGCCTTGCACGCCGTACAGCCTAGCGCCGGCCGGTCGTTGTCTTCCCTTTTCGAATCGCCGGTTGCCGGCGGATGTCGTCCGGCAACCTATCCAAAAATAATAAGATGAAAAAGAAAAAAATAGCCTGGATCACCCACGACAGTTTTCTCGACGTTGATCTGCCCGTTATCGGGCCGCTGGCCGCCCAGTACGACATTACGTGGTACGTCCTGCTGCCCGATGCCGGGAGCCGGTTCAGCCCCGAGGAGATCGCGGTGCGGATGCAGGGCGAGCCGGTACAGATCCGCACCTTTCCGCTGAAATACCGCTATCGCGATCCGCGGCGCTTCCGGTTCTACTGGCAGTTGTTCGGACAAATCCGCCGGGAAAGCCCCGACTGCGTCTACATCAACTTTTTCGGGCTGCCTTTCCTGGCCCCCGCTTGCGCCCTTCGCTTTCCTTCAAAAAAAGTGATCTTCGCCGCCCACCAGGCTGTCGCCCACGAAGGCATGCGCTACCGGTTCATTACCGATTTGTATTTCCGGTTTATCTACGGTTGGTTCCGTCACTTCAATTTCTTTTCGAAAGGGCAAGCCGCGCTGTTCCGGGCCAAGTACCGCCAGCCCGAACCTTTTATTACCCCGTTGGGGCTGAAATCGTTCGGCCCCGCTACCCAGACGCCGCCCGCCGACAAGCGCCTCTTCCTCTGCTTCGGCACCATCCGGCCCAATAAAAACGTAGGCTGTCTGATCGAAGCGGCCCAGCGACTGCATGAAAAAGGCATCGAAGGCTTCCAGGTCGTGATTGCCGGCGAATGCGACGAATGGGAGACATATGCAAAGCACATCCGCTATCCCGAACTTTTCCGCCTCGACATCCGAAACGTAGGAAACCAGGAAATTCCGGATCTGTTTGCCGAGGCCCACTACCTGGTGCTCCCTTATACCACCGTCACGCAAAGCGGCCCGCTGAAAATCGCTTTCTACTATAACCTGCCGGTAATCTCGTCGGATCTCGACGGCTTCAAAAACGACGTGATCGAAGGCGTGACCGGCCATGTATTTCAAAATAACGATCCCGCCGACCTGGCGCGGGTGATGGAAAAGGCCTTGGCAACCCCTCAAACACACTACCAGTCCCTCAAAGAAAGGCAGCGCGCGTTCGTCGAAGCGCACTATTCCCCCGCATCGATTCTGGGCGAATATAAGCGCATGTTTCAAACCGTGATGCCGTGATGCCGTAATTCCCGCTTTCCGAAAAAGAATATGAAAACATTTTATGTCTTAATGAGTTACACGCCGCCCCGGGGCTACTGGCTGGTCGATCAGATCGGCAGGCACGGGCACCGCTGCGTCGTGATGGGATTCCCCAATTGGGTACACCGCAACCGGTTTAAATACAAAGGACTTTTTTACAGGCTTTGCCAGCTTCTTTATCCGTTGCTGCTGCTGCTGCGCACCCGTCCGGCCGATGTCGTGCTGATTTATGATAGCACGACCATGGCTGCCATGGTCGGAGCCGTTGTACAACGGCTCCGAATCAAGCGAAACATCATATTAATGAATATGATGGACAATCCTTCGGCGAGCGGAGCGGGAAAACGCCTTTTATACGGCGGGCTACGACCGATCTCCATCGGGGTGAACAGCGAAGCCCTGATTTCCCGCTATGTAGAACAGTACCGTTTCGACCGCAAGCGCTTTTTCCTCCTGGAGGACTGCTATTCCAACTTCGGCATCGAGCTGCTTCGCAAAGGAGACGACTACCCCCAGGACGGCGGCTACGTTTTCTGCGGAGGCACGACCTACCGCGATTGGCATTTGTTTGTGGAAACGGCGCGCCGCTGCCCGCATATCCCCTTTATCGGCGTGGCCCGCAAGCAACTGTTCAACGAAACCCGGTTGCCGGAGAACCTGACGATCTACTTCGACCTCGACAACGCCTCTTTCAACGAATACCTGCGTAGATGCCGCCTCTTGTTTATGCCTCTGACAGTCGATACGCAAGGCGGCCAGATCGTGATTTTTTCGGCCGGCTTGCTGAAAAAGCCGGTCGTCACCACCGATACCCTGACCATCCGCACGTATATGGACGACCCCGCCGACGGCCGGATCATCCCCAGGGGAAACGTGGAAGCGGCGGTGGAAGCCGTCAGCGCGCTGTATGCCGACGAAGCCCTGCGCCAGCGGTTGGGAGCCAGCCTATACGCACGCATCCGCCATTTTTCGCCGGAGAACTTTTACCGGCGCATCGCAGATTACTGCGGATTGCCGGCCTGAGCGACCGACCTTATGCAGCGCCCCGGCGCCCCGGCCTTCTACCACCTTACCGGCCCTCCGGGATACAAACAAACTAGATACACTGGAACAACATGCAAACAATCCTCGATTACCTGCGCTACCATCCTTTCACCGTATGGCTCAGGCTCACCCTGTACTCCTTCGGTGAAAATATCCGGTTGGCCCGCCACCTGGGCGCCTCCAACAACCGCACCCGGAAAAATAAATTCGAAGCCGACCTGGCCATCCGCACCCATGCCATCGAAAAAGGCCTGGCGCTTCCCCGGCCCCGGCCCGGGTTCGGCACCGCCAAGGTAAGCCAACTGCTCACCCTGCTTACCCAGTACCACGCCCGGTTCGGCAACGGCGAAATCATCGCCTCCGCCCTGGCCGTGCTCCGGCATTACTTCGACTTCCAAACCGCCTCGCAGCATCCCTGCCCCGAGCTGGCCGCCCGCTACGAGGCTCTGGTACAAGCTACCGGCGCTGGCGCCCCCGACCCGGCCCTGGGCGGCCTCGTCGCCCTCGGCAAGGAGGAAGTACAAGCCGCCGCCGCGATCGATTTCGCCCGGTTTGCCGCCTTGCGCTATTCCGTGCGCGACTTCTCCGGCGCTGCGATCGACGAAGCCGCCCTGCGCAGCGCGTTGGAAATCGCCCGCAAAACTCCTTCGGCCTGCAACCGCCAGAGCTGGCGCGTCTACGTATTCCGGGGCCGCTCCAAGAACGCCCTGCTCGAATGGCAAGGCGGCAACCGCGGGTTCACCGAAGGCATCGACACCGCCATCCTGATTACCTCCGATTTGAATCAGTTCTTCCTCAACGAACGCCACCAAGCCTATGTAGACGGTGGCCTTTATGCCATGAACCTGCTTTACGCCCTGCATGCGCAAGGCCTGGGCACCATCCCGCTTACCACCGGCAAAAAAGACAAGGAAATAGCCCGGCTCCACCATGAGTTCCATATCCCGGCCTCGGAGGTTCCGGTGCTTATCATCGGCGCCGGTTGTCTGAAAGACCGCTTCCGGGTCGCCCTTTCGGTACGCAAGCAAATCGACGACTATGTACAATTCAGAACAGACTAACTATGAAAAAGATCGGCATCCTGACCTATTTCGGCGATTATAACAACGGCACCAACCTCCAAGCCTATTCGGTATGGAAGATCGTTGCAAAATACCATCCCGCCGACGAAGTACACATCCTCAATTTTCACACCTGGAAACACACCTGGCGCCCGATGCTGTATTGGGCCACCCCGCAGTCGATTAAAAACGACTTCGTGCGCCGCAGTAAAAATATCCGTTTCCTTCAAGGCCTGCCCCTTACCGACCGCCGCCTCATCACGGCCGACGTACGGCAAGGATGGAAATTTATCGACTCCTTCGGGTTCGACAAAATCTATGTAGGCAGCGATACCCTCTTGGAATTGCACCGCGCCCAAGGCGACGACATCACCCCTTACTGGCTGAGCGACCCTTACGTGAAAGCCCGTAAAATCATGATCGCCGCCTCCTCGCGCAACGTCGATTACGGGCAACTCACGCCCCGGCAGAAAGAACTTCTCGCCGCCTCCGTCGGTTCATTCAGCCGGATGGGCGTGCGCGACGAAGCCACCTATAAACTCATTCGCCAATTCGCCGGAGAAACCGACCGGCGGCTCTCGATCGTGCCCGATCCCACCTTCTTTTACGACATCGATCCTTCCCCCGCCGCCGCCTATGCCCGTCGCCGCGGATTGGATACATGTACGAAACCCATTATTTACCTGCATGTCGCCCGCGACGACCACTTCGCCGTTCCCCTGGCCGAGCGCCTGAAAGCCGCCGGCTACCTGGTCGCCTCGATCCGGCCCTTTAAACCGGCCGACATCCTGATGAACGATTTATCCCCCTTCGAATACGCCGGCATCTTCCGCTACATGCACGCCACGATCACGCATCGGTTTCACGATTCCATCTTCAGCTTGAAAAACGTAGTGCCGGTGCTGACCTACCTGCCCGAAGGCCCGCACGCCACCGCCTCGGGCGACTCGAAATACGCTTCGCTTCTGAAAGATTTCGGCTTGTACGACACCAACCTGCTCCGTCGTCGCACCGCCCTCAGTGCCGACGCCATCTTAGAGCAGCTTCCCGTGGCGCTGCACGCCTTCGAAGAGAGACGACAAGCCATCGCCGAGCAACTCGACGCCAAAAGAAACGCCCTGGAAAATTTTGTAAAAGAAACAACGCTCATCTAGTGAAAATAATATTAATCAACAATATACATTACCGGAAAGGCGGCTCCGAAGCCGTCTATTTCAACCAGGCCGAACTCCTTCGGCGCGAAGGCCACGAGGTGATTTTCTTCAGCATCGACCGGCCGGAAAACCTGCCGTCGGCACAAGCCCCTTATTTCGCCTCCTCGCGCCAATCGGCCGGCGCTTCCCTGTGGGCCGTCTGGAAAGAAATGCGCAATTATTTTTACAACCCCGAAGCCGCGCGCAAACTCGAAAAACTCATTCAGGATGAAAAGCCCGATCTGGCCCATGCCCATTTGTTCTGGGGCGGTCTGTCGCCCTCGATCTTCTCCGTCCTGAAAAAACACCATATTCCCCTGGTACATACCGCCCACGACTACCGCATGGTCTGCCCCGCCTACACCTTCCGCGACGGCAGCGGCGCCCTTTGCGAAGCCTGCGGGGGCCGGCATTTCTACCGCTGCGCCCTTCGCCGTTGCGCCAAGGGATCGGCTGCGCGAAGCCTGATGATGGCCGCCGAAATGTATATGCGCAACCTCTTCTTCCACCCCGCCGCGCACCTGGACGGCGTGGTCTTCGTAAGCCGCTTTTCCAAAGAAAAACATATCCAATACGCCCCGGCATTTCGCCGGTTGCCCACCCGTGTGTTGTACAACACGATGCCCGCACCCGCCGCTTATCCCCAAGGAAACGCCGGCAGCTATCTGTTGTGCTACGGCCGCCTCTCGCCCGAAAAAGGCATTCCCACCCTGCTGAAAGCCGCCCGTCTAGCGCCGGAGTTGCGCTTCAAACTGGTTGGGACGGGGCCGCTCTACGATTGGATACAAGATCGGAAGCAAACCGAACCGCTGGATAATGTGGAGGTGCTAGGCTACCAGTCCGGCGAACCGCTTCACCGGCTGATCGCCGGCGCAGCGTATGTCATTGTCCCTTCGGAATGCTACGAAAACAACCCGATGACCATCGTAGAAGCCTACACCCTTTCCACCCCCGTGATCGGGTCGCGCATCGGGGGCATTCCCGAAATCATCCGCGAAGGCGAAACCGGCTATACCTTCCCCGCAGCCGACGCCG
The DNA here is from genome assembly GCA_048403675.1 of Tannerellaceae bacterium. Taxonomy (GTDB): domain Bacteria; phylum Bacteroidota; class Bacteroidia; order Bacteroidales; family Tannerellaceae; genus Parabacteroides. The sequence continues at coordinate 7,056 of DBFJSK010000581.1, forward strand.
AGGCGCTGGCCCGGGTCATCCGGCGCGCCGTCAGCCTCGATCCGGCCGCCTACGTACGGCAACGCCAGGCCGCCCGCGCCTTCGCCGAGACCCATTTCAACGAAAAAACGTATTACCAGGAACTCCTGGCTTTTTATACGGATATAATCAAACATAAAAAATAACAGATCATTATGGATGGTTCCATCATTGTTACTTACCGGTGCCCCATGCGTTGCAAAATGTGCAACATCTGGGAAAATCCCACCCGGAAAGAAGAAGAGTTCAAACCCGAACTTTTACATAAGCTGCCGCGCATGAATGCAGTCAATATCACCGGCGGCGAGCCGTTCGTACGCGAAGATATAGAAGAAATCGTCCGCATTCTGATGACGAAGACCGAGCGTATCGTATTCTCCACCAGCGGCTTTTACTCCGACCGCATCCTCGCCCTGGCCGAAAAATACCCTCACCTCGGCTTCCGGATCAGCCTGGAGGGACTGTCCGAGAAAAACGACGACCTGCGCGGACGCACCGGCGGATTCGATAAGGGCCTGCGCACCCTCCTGGCCCTTCGCCGGCTGGGCGTGAAAGACATCGGCTTCGGCATCACCGTTTCCAACAACAATTCGGAAGACATGCTGCATTTGTACGAGCTGAGCCGCAATTTGAAGATGCAGTTCGCCACCGCCTCCTTCCACAACTCCTTCTATTTCCATAAATACGACAACCAGGTGACCAAC
>DBFJSK010000582.1:0-5739 GCA_048403675.1 Tannerellaceae bacterium
TGATTACGGGTGCAAAGGTAAGGACTTTTGGGAGATATGCAAGGGGCGGCCGATATTTTTTTGAAAAAAGTTAATTTTTCAGGGAATTCCAACCCTGCGCTTGCAGTTCGACTTCGCCGCCGTCGCGACCCACCAGGTAATTACCTAATTCCGGCTTTGTGATATGGCCGATGACATGGATGCCTTTCAGGGCGGATACCTTGTCGTGGTCGGTGAGGGGGACGGTGAATAAAAGCTCGTAATCTTCCCCGCCGTTGAGGGCGGCTGTTACTAAGTTCATGTTGAACTGTTCGGCCATGGCTGCGGTTTGATAGTCGATGGGGATGCGGTCTTCGTAAATGCGGCAGCCCACTTGACTGGCCTGGGAGATATGCAGAAGTTCGGAAGACAGACCGTCCGAAATATCCATCATGGCCGTGGGTACGATGCCGGCTTGCGCTAACCTATCGACTACATCTTTACGGGCCTCCGGTTTTAATTGACGTTCCAGCAAATATTCCTTACCCGCAAAATCAGGGGTAAAATCCTTCTCGCCTTTGTAAACCTGCTTTTCCCGTTCCAACAGTTGCAGGCCCATATAGGCAGCCCCCAAATCGCCCGAAACACAGATCAGGTCGGTTTCTTTAGCTCCGCTACGCAGAGCGATTTTACCTTTCTCTCCTTCGCCGATACAGGTGATACTGATTGTAAGCCCCGTCAGCGAAGCCGACGTGTCGCCGCCCACCAGATCGACACCGTAAATCTCGCAAGCCAACCGGATGCCGGCATACAACTCGTCGAGGTCTTCCACGGAGAAACGTTTGGAAATGCCGATCGATACCGTCAGTTGCTTGGGACGGCCGTTCATGGCATACACGTCCGAGAAATTGACAACGGCCGATTTATACCCCAGATGTTTGAGCGGGACATACGTCAAGTCGAAATGAATCCCTTCCAATAATAAATCGGTCGTAACCAAGATCTGCTTGTCGGGATACTCCAAAACGGCCGCATCGTCGCCGATACCCTTAACCGTACTTTCGTTTTTCAATTCGATTTTATCAGTGAGGTGGCGGATCAAGCCGAATTCTCCCAATGTCGCTATTTCTGTTCTATTACTCATATGATTGTAAACGTAAAATTTTATTTCGTTGAATCGTGACAATATGTTTGTGAATCAATTGATCGAACGCAGTCTGCTTACCTGCGCAAAAATCAATCCCGATCGGCAGATAATACAAGACTTTCTTCCATTCCTCGGGCAAAAGGGGATGACTGACCAGCCGCACCGCATCTTTTTCCGTAACCAGAATAAATTTACCCGGCGAATGCAGTTGGTCGAATACTCCTTTTATTTTCCGCATATCCTGTTTGCCAAAAGCATGGTGATCCGGAAAAACCAACGGAACCACTTTATCGGAATACGTTTCCACTTGTCGGATAAACAATTGCGGAGAGGCAATGCCGGAGATCAATAAAATATCTTCCTCCTTTCCCACCTCTTTCAGCCTGCGCTGCGGAGCCTCGTTAGGGAATACCGGACGTATATCCTCATAAACAATCCGGGTAAAAAATAGTTCCTGATGAGCCAGCAAGTTCATATCCTCCTCGATAATCCGAAACTCGATAGGCTTCAATCCCTCTTCGCATTTCGTAACCACCACCACATCCGCCCGGCGAATCGCCTCCGCCGGTTCGCGCAGCCGCCCGACCGGTACCAGCCGATCGGCATAAAATAACCGGTGAAGATCCGTCAAGACAATCGACAAGGAGGGTGTTACGTAGCGATGTTGAAAGGCATCATCGAGTACGATTACTTCCGGGCGCATCGCTTCCGGCAATTCCTGCAAACAACGGATACCCCGCCGCCGGTTGGCATCGACTGCAACCAACACATCCGGATACTTTTGTTTCATCTGGAAAGGCTCGTCGCCGATTTCTCGGCAGGAACTTTCGGCATCCGCTAGGATAAACCCGCGCGTTTTGCGTTTATACCCCCGGCTGAGGACGGCCACCCGGTATTGCTTCCGAAGCACATCCACGATATATTCCGTATGAGGCGTTTTTCCCGTACCTCCCACACTTAAATTGCCCACGCAAATAATCGGCAACGTATACTGTTGCGCCGGCAAAATACCCCACGTGAAAAGCTGATTCCTGAGCCGTACCCCCAAGCCATATAAAAAAGCCAGAGGAGCCAGGAAATAATTTATTTGAATAGCATCATTAATCGGCATGTCTGTTCTTTACGGTTTTATGCCTCAGCCATCCCCCAGAGACGGCTAGTTGTCCAACTTAAAAAATAATTCAATTAGAAAGGCTGCATATCAAAAGGAAGACGCGCCTGAAGCCCGCGGGCCGATTTCACCGTTTGCATCTGCTGAAAATATCCATATTCGTCGCCCAACACGCTTTTCACCATCGACAACCGGACTTCGCCCCACTGTTTCTCGATGAAATCCTTAAAGAAATCTTTCGAACCCGACACTTCCAACACGCTATAATCTGAAAGATCAGCCAGAGAAGCAGCCGTACGGACGGCCGTCTCTATACCTCCCAATTCATCCACAAGTCCTCTTTCCAACGCCTGTTCGCCCGTCCATACCCGTCCTTGACCGACTGCATTCACCGCTTCCGGCGTCATATCGCGTCCTTGGGCGCAACGATCGATAAACGTTTCATATCCTCGTTCCACATACCCCTGCAACAACGTTTTTTCATCCGCCGTCATCGGGCGGCTCATATCGCCCAGATCGGCAAAGGTATTCGTTTTGACGAGATCCGTCGATAAGGCCAATTTATGGAGTAACCCCGAAACATTGGGGAAAATTCCGAAAATCCCGATCGAACCGGTTAATGTATTCGGCTCGGCTACGATTTTATTGGCTGCACACGAAATATAATACCCGCCCGAGGCTGCTACGTTTCCCATCGAAACCACGATCGGTTTCACTTTCTTCAATTCTACCACTTGACGCCAGATTTGTTCCGAAACAAACGCGCTTCCCCCCGGCGAATTCACCCGGAAAACCACAGCCTTTACCTCGTCATTGTTTTTCAACTTGATTAATTCGGCTGCCATCTTCTCGGTAATCCGCTGTTCCATATCGTAAGGCGAAGCCGGCGTATCCGGCATAATTTCTCCCTCGGCATACAAAATAGCGATCCGGTCTTTCTTTTCCTTTGTAACCTCAGGCATGCTTTTGAGCTGATTTAAATCGGCCGTGCGCAACTTCGTGCCGCCTTGTCCGGCTAGCTCCTGTACATACGTTTCGGCTTCCGGACGGTATTTCAGTTCATCCACCAGCCCGCACTCCACCGCTTTATCCGGGGAAGAAAAAGCCAACCCCTCATTGGCAAAATGATTCACGTCGGCCAATGCTATTTTGCGGCTGTCGGCAATCCCTTCCGTGATGGTCTGCCAGACCGAACTCAGATACGATTGAATCTGCTCGCGGTTAGCCTCGCTCAGTTTATCCAGCATAAACGGCTCGACCGCTCCTTTATACGTACCTACTTTGAAAACCTGGATGTCCACTCCGATTTTATCCAGCAACCCCTTGTAAAACATCGTTTGTGAAGCCAACCCGACCAATCCCAACATACCCTGCGGATTAAGAAATACTTTATCGGCCACGGAGCAGAGGTAATAATTTCCCTGGGAATAATTATCCGCATAGGCTACTACGAATTTTCCGCTTTCTTTGAAATCTTCCAACGCGCCCCGGATCTCTTTCAAACTGGCCGAGCCGGTCACCAAATTGCCTGATTCCAGGTAAATACCCTTTATATTACTATTTTCTTTCGCTTTCCGGATGGAAGACAATACATCGTTGAGCGCGAGTTTATTCTCCCCTTCGCCCATGAATAAGGCAAGCGGATTTTCGTTGACATAATCCGACAATGCACCGTCAAGCTGAATTTTAAATACCGTATCCGGTTTCGGCGTATAAGTCGGCCTGTTGCCGACACTACTTACCACGACAATCAACACAAAGATAGACAATACCATCATCACCCCGACAGCTACAAACACACCCAAGGCCGAGGCAAACATCATTTTGAAAAACTGTTTCATACGCGTCTCAGCGATTTAGCTCGCTGTCTATTTCGTTTTATATTCAATAACCGACAAATATAGCTAACATATCCGGAATGAGCCTTTATTTTAACTTTTTTACCGGATACGCCCGGCTATTTCTGCCACTTCTTCATCACTCAGACAAACTTGCTCATAGATATTTCGGAGCAATTCCGCCGACATTTTTTCATAATCTTCCAGCCGGGCCGTAATAAACAAGCCGCCCATGTCCGCTGCTCCGGGGCTGGATAAAATGCGCTCCGGTTCGGCTGCATAGAACTGTCGGGGACGATGCTGCCGGCGGGGAATGACAACAAGCCTCCACATACCCCCGAGGAACCGTCCGAATAGATTCATGCGCGGCTCCGTTTCCCCGGGTTGGAGATCCATCGCTCCGTATACCGCCCGGAATAATTCGGAAGCTGTTTCGCGACTTCGCGCTTCAATGACAAAGCCGTTGCGCAGATAATGCGTGTAATAAGATAAACGCCCATCCTCTTTCCCGACAATGGTGTGGCCGTGCTTCTCCATCCACGGCCCGATTTCGTAATCGATCGGCATCACCGAAGGGGTGACAGCCTGGAAATGCGCATGATCGGGTGCCGAAGCGCCGCAAGCCGGCCCGTTATAAAAAAGCGTAAAGCCCTCTAGCCGTTGTGCCAGATCGAGCCAGTCCCCGAAACGCGAGGCAATTTGCTGCGGCGCATGTTCCCGCGACGGAATGGTAAAATGTTCGGGAAAAATAGGGTAAGGATTGCACAATACCAGGTACCGGAATCCGAAGGGTAACCGTTCCTGTTCGACCGGAAGCTGATCGGGACACAAAAAGCAAGGCCGTTTACTCAAAGAAAGCGCATCCGTCCGGGCACCCGACGAGGCGATGCGGGCCGGGTTAAACTGTACTTTTATCTCAAAATCATCCAATTCGAACCTACGCATCCGTACCTGCCGGAGCGCCCGGTAATTTTTCTCGGCCAACGGCCAAGTGGCCAATTGTTTGGCAAGTAGTTCTTCCGCTTGCGGCGAACTGATCCATATATTCGGTTTCATCAGCTTTACAAATGAATACGGGTTTATAAATGAAGTCCGTGTAACAGTAGAAGATTCTAATTTTATCTATTGATTAATAGATGTTTAGAAGAAAGAGAAAGAACAATGGGTAACGATTTAGAAATGAGCGAACTGCTTTAGTCTGCTGTGTATTTCCATTGCTTCAAATAACTCTGCCACAAAGATAAAGAAATTATTTATTTAACAGTCCTAACCTTAGAGCCAAATTAACAGCTTCGATAGAATTGTTTGCCTTTAACTTTTGCAATATATTCTGTCTGTGGCTATTAACCGTATTAATACTCACTTTTAATGTCTCTGCAATTTCTTTGCTCAACAAGCCTTGCTTCATCAATCGTAATACCTCTAACTCTCTGTTTGTTAAAGACTCTTCTAATGTGTCTGATAAGTCAATAAATATCTGTTCACCAGTTTCAAAGTTAAAGAGGTGACTTTTAGTAGTTTCAGATTCATGGCTTGCATCAATATCAATAACAGATAACATGAGCCAAATATTTCCTAATTTATCTAACTTTATTGCATGCTCCTGCTCTATAATACGAATATACTCACCACGTGTATTTTTTACTCGCATCTCATGAACAACTTTATGTTTCATTTTATCTTTA
>DBFJSK010000583.1:0-3089 GCA_048403675.1 Tannerellaceae bacterium
AGTTCCGAAATATTTGTCTTTACCCCCAAAGGAGATATTAAAACCTTGCCGCAAGGCTCTACCGCGCTCGATTTTGCGTATGCGCTCCACTCGGATATCGGCAATAAATGTATCGGCGCCAAGGTGAATCACCGGCTGGTTCCGCTCAGCCAGACCTTGACGAGCGGCGACCAGGTAGAGGTGCTTACCTCTCGTTCGCAGGAACCGCAGGCCGAATGGCTGAATTTCGTGACCACCGCCAAGGCGCGTACGAAGATCGACGCCGTATTGAAACGGGTGCGCAAGGAGGCGGCCAGGGCGGGCGAAACGAAGGTGATCGCAGCTTTCAAACGCGCGGAGTTGGAGGCGAACGTGTCGAATCTGGATCGTTTGTGCATGTATTTCGGTTTCTCCAAGCGGGAGGAATTTTATTACGCGGTGGAAAAAGGCGATGTGGTGTTGCCGGACAACCTGAAAAAGCTCTTGAAGGAGAAGACGGATAATGTGCTGTTTAAGTATGTCAAGCAGGCGCTCGGCGTGGGTAACAAGCAGGCCAATAAGGCGGAATTGCCGGAGCAGGCTCCTAAAAAGAAACCGAAATACGATAAAAGCAAGCCTTATATTTTGCGCGAGGAGGCTTTCGAACGAAATTATACGATTGCCGATTGTTGCAAACCGATTCCCGGCGATGAAGCCCTCGGCTTTATCAACGACGACGGGAATGTGGTGGTGCACAAACGGTCGTGCCCGATAGCGATGCGCTTGAAAAGCAGTTTCGGGGAAAGGATTCTGAATACGGAATGGAGCAGTCACCAGAACGCTTCCTTCGAAGCCACCCTGGAGGTGAAAGGAATCGATTCGATCGGTGTGCTTAACACGATTACCAAAACGATTTCGGATGAATTTAATGTCAATATCATGCGGTTGCTGATCGAGGCGAAAGACGGGGTGTTCGAAGGAAAAATCAAGATGAAGGTGCACGATGTGGAAGATATACAAAAAATGTGCGTCACCTTATCGAAAATCAAGAATATCAAATCCGTCGGCCGAGTAGCCGATTGATTGCCGGGTGCCGTTTCGCTTTGCCGGTGATAGAGAGTGGGGCGGGGAAACCGGCTTTAGGATAAAAGAAGGGGGGCACTTCACTTTTAGGTTCACTTCAACGTTGAGGACACCCCCTTCTTTTTCTATAGGTATTCTTTTTCTTTTGGTTTGTATTGACTCACCCGGCCGGAAAGCCGCCAGCGGAAGGCTAACTCCTAATCAAATAGACGGTATATCCTACATAGCAGAGGGCCATAAAAATGCCTTCCCATCGGGTGATGGTGCGTTTTTTGAAGAAAAGTCCGAAGAAATAGAGCAATACGCTTGAGCCGATCAGCGCCCCCAGGTCTATATCGTCGATGCCGCGCATCGTCAACGGGTGAATGGTAGCGCTGCAACCCAATACAAAGAAAATATTAAATAAATTCGAGCCGATCACATTCCCGATGGCCATTTCCGCATTCTTTTTGAGGGCGGCCACAATCGAAGTGGCCAGTTCCGGCAGCGAAGTGCCTCCGGCTACCAAGGTAAGGCCGATCACTGATTCGCTGACGCCCAATTTGCGGGCAATCTCGGAAGCTCCGCTTACGAAGAACTCACCTCCGTATACTAATCCTACCAAGCCGGCAACGATATAAACCGATGCGCGCCAGACCGGCATCATTTTCATGGGTGTTGTTTCACCGCCTGGCTCAGGAGTGCGGGCGATGGCGAACGTGTAGCCCAGGAAAATGGAAAAGAAACAGAGTAGCAACAAACCGTCGCTCCGGCTGATGCTGTTGGCCGACGCGCCGTCGAGCAGCACTTCGTTACCCAGTATAAACAGCACTACCGAGGCCAGGATGCAAAGCGGTATTTCTTTGCTTAGCGTGCCCCGGTTCATGCTGAGCGGTACGATAGCCGCCGTACAGCCTACAATCATAAGGGTATTGAAAATGTTACTTCCCACTACATTGCCGATGGCCATGTCTCCGCTGCCTTTCAAGGCTGAAACGACGCTCACCGTCAGCTCCGGGGCCGAAGTGCCGAAAGCTACGATGGTCAGCCCGATCACCAGGCTGGATATATGAAAGCGTTTGGCAATTGAGGATGCGCCGTCGGTCAGGATATTGGCCCCGACCAGAATCAGGACCAATCCGCCGATTAATTCAATGATAGACATACGTTCCGGTTATAATTGGGTGAGGCGAAGATTAGAAAGGCAAGTCGTCTACCGGGTTGGCCGGGCCGAAATCGGGAGCCGCCGGAACGGTGGGCGCGGAGGACGGTGCGAAATTATCGGGTGTCATTCCTTCGGGGGCGTTGGCCGCCGGACGGTCTACTTTCCAGGCGTTGATATTCGTGAACCAGCGTCCCTGGTACTCGCGGCTATCGATATCGAAAGAAACTGTCAGTTCTTCGCCGGGCTGGATAGCCGCTTGGGCGATACGGTCGGCGCCGAAAATCTGAAAACAGACTTTTTTCGGATATTGGTCGTGGGTTTCTAATACATACTCTTGCTTTTTCCATTCGTTTCCAGTTTTGCTTATACCCCCTTGTTCGGGCAGTACGGCGATAATTTTTCCGGTTATTTCCATGTTTGTAAAATTAATAAATTGTACGGCGAAGGTACAGTTTTCTCGTTTAACATACTAATCGGAGGATTTGTTTTTCTACCTCCTTTTATTCTTTCGTATCCAGCAAATCGAAGGCTTCTCGGAGCGAAAGCAGCTCTTCCTTGATCTGTTTCAACCGGTTTACGATGTCTTCCTGGCGGATCGTCATCTCCCGGTTGTCTTTCAATTTCTGCCGCGCTCCGGCCAACGTCATTCCCCGTTCTTTCACCAGGTGATAAATCAACCGGACGGCGGCAATATCTTCCTGCTTATAAAAACGCGTGCCTTTCGTCGTTTTCCGCGGGCAGATAATATCGAATTCCTTCTCCCAGAAACGTAGCGTCGATTCGTTCACTTCGAACATTTGGGCTACTTCGCTGATTGAATAATACAACCGTTGCTCTTTTTCTTTTTTCAATCCCATACGCGTTACTCCTCGTTTAATCCATAACCTGGCCATGATTTTCTGCG
>DBFJSK010000584.1:0-1935 GCA_048403675.1 Tannerellaceae bacterium
ACCTTGAATATCAGCCGTATACAAAGTGCCCTCAAACCTCCGGACTTCTTGTCATTTTTTTATTTTCCATTTGCCCCACGCCCACAGCGCCAACTTATACAAACCGGGGCGGCTATACACTTCCGACACCCACCGGCGACGGGTAGTCAGGCGGTAGGTAGGGCCGATGGGGAAACAACCCAGGTCTTTGAATTTTTGCAGGTAGACCCGCTTGTCGGCATAGGAAAGCGGCAATAACAAAAGAGCCGACAAAGCATGAAATTTATAGACATTCACCCAGCGATGCGCATGATACGCATAGGTAGCCGGATCGCCGTTATCCGGAAACCGGCCGATCAGGTTCCGGAGAATAATTTCCCAGCTATCCAGCCGTTTCAAAAGGTGTTTGCGGTCGCGGGTCGTAGTAATCGTACCGGTGCCTTTTACCAGGTAATTATAGAGATACCGGTCGAGGTAACTCATCCGTTGGCAAAAAGCATAGAGCAAAAGAATAAATTCGTAGTCCTCATGGTAGATGCCGATCGTAAAACGCAATTGATGCCGTTGATAAATTTCCCGTTTGGCGATATGCGACCAGGCCACCGTGCTGATGCTATAATCCCTAAGATATTCCAAGCCGCTGACTACGCCGGACGGCTTGAGCGTATGGTTGCGCACCACGCGCCCCGTTTCCACATAAATATCCTGGTTATTAAAACAAAGGGAATCCAGCTTTTCGCTATACGCTTTGTCGAGCAGCGTTTGCAGTATGTTCGATTCGATATAATCGTCGGAATCGATAAACCATACATAATCGCCCCGGGCGAAGTCCAAGCCGAAATTGCGCGCACTGCTCAACCCGCCGTTGGGTTTGTGAACGATCCGGATGTTCGGATAAAGGGGTTGCAAGGCTTCCACAATAGCGATCGAACGATCGGGCGTGCCGTCGTCCACCACGATCACTTCATAAGCTTCCTTGGGAATATCCTGGTCTTCGATCGATTCGATACATTTCCGGATATAAGGCTCCACGTTATAGACGGGGACGATGATCGATAATTTCAGGGGTGATGTCATGGCGCATATTTTTAAAATACCGTATAGGAAGGGAATAACACTTAGCTGAACGAGGCATAAATGCGGGCTACCTGCCCGGCTACTTCCGGCCAGGCGGGAATCGGGGTGGCATAGGTGCGCTCGGCATAGGGCGCATTCAATTCTTCCCGCATTTTCGAAGCGAGCGCCGCTGCCGACCCGACCGGGAAATAACAACAGGGCGGAAGGTCTAACTGCCGGTTGGCCGGGATGTCGCTGGCCAGAATCGGCTTGCGGTAATTGATGGCTTCTACCAACACGATGGGATACCCTTCGTGGAAAGAGGGAAGGACGAACAAGCGGGCGAAAGAATAGAGCTGACGCAAAGGCTCGCCGGTAGTATAGCCGGTCAAGAGCACGCCGGCCGCTTCCGCCTTTTGCAGAAACTGCCGTGAATAGGCCGTGGTATGATCGATTCCTCCGGCAATGACCAGTTTTACATCCGGCTCGTTGAGCGCGCGAAAAGCCGCTATCAGGTAATCGAACCCTTTCTCCTGGGTAATGCGTCCTACCGCCAGAACATACCGGTGAGGGGCCAACCCGCGGGCTGAAAGGTAATCGGTAGCGGTAGCGGGCGTTTGTTTGTTCACGCCGTTCGGCAAATAGACCGACTTCCGGCGGATGGAAAGCGGGTATTTTTCCAGTTGCAACCGGTTGACGAAGATCACGGCGTCGGCTCCCCGAAGGGCCAGGTATTCGCTGGCTTTGAGCAGTTTTTTGGCGAAAAAGCCCCATTTGTCGTGTTCGTAATTGGCGCTATGATAGGTGAGCACCGTTTTCAGTCGGCCCAGTTTGAGCAAGGGGATAAACATTCCGGGGCCTATATTGTGGATATGTACCACATCGGGCCGTTTGACGAGG
>DBFJSK010000585.1:0-5044 GCA_048403675.1 Tannerellaceae bacterium
TTATGACCTGGCCTTCCGCTTCGCCCTCTTTTACCGCTTGCACATCCGGCTGCCAGCTTATTTTCCGGGGATAAACAAGCACGCAAGGAATCACCCGGTCGGTCGGGCCGAATTTTTTCAGAATCCTTTCATCCCGGGCGTAACCGCTCAATTGGCGTATGTCCTCTAGCATGTCCCCGTTCCCCAGGTCATACCAGGGCTTATACTTTGTGTCGATCACCACCCCCTCGTCTGTTTTGATAAAATCCACGGCCGTGCCGCCATGTCCCTTCACTTGGAATTGAATCGCCCGGCCGTAACTCTGATACAACAAATGATACACATACACCTCGTACAGCCTCGCCATATCGATCCAGAATACAGGCGTTTGAAGTAAATCGGTTTGCGTGCGGCGAATCGAAAAGCCGAAGTGCCTGAGGATCATCATCGCCAGTCGGAGCGCCGGCTGATACTCCCGGAATAACTTGCTTTTCCGATCTTTCCTTATCTCCTGCAAAGAAACCTCTTCACCCACGGCGCTAAAACAACGCAGCAAATGGTTGGTTTTGCTCTTCAAAGCCGGATAGGAAGGATGGCGATGCAGCCGATAAAGGAAACTATCGGTATATCTCAACGCTTTTTTCAGCAACCGGTTCTCCGGTATGTCGGCCGAATACTCCGGATAGCGGCAATAAAAACGATCCGCGCGACGGTTGATTTCATTTTTACGTAAATTCTGCGTTATCCGAATACGCCCTCTTATTTTCGATGGCAGATTTTCCTCTCGCTGTACATATCCTTTTTTCAACCCGCGCTTTGCCAGTTTTTCCATTACCGACAGAAAATGAATAAGCAACAATGGCGTCAACTCATTTTTCAACTGGGGCGTCCGGATAGGCGGTTTATCAAAATCGATGTGGTAGAATTTCGAAAAATAATCGGCCGCCGGAGCGAACTCCAACGCACACATATACATCCCGACGTAATCGATGTCTTTTAATTTAGGCACTACCACGATCGCCTTATTGTGTGGCTCGGAAAGCCAGTCGGCCCCGATATAATAACTGGCCGAACCTTCATCAGGCGTGATCCCCAGAAATTTAGGAATGCCCTCATAGGCTGTTTTTTCGAAAACCACTCCTAAATTCCGGATATATTCCCGGTGCATTTTTTCCAATGCTTGATGTTCTTCCAGGATAAGTACATCCGGAATCGTCGGAACCTCAGTAGCAGTTGGCATCGGGGTAACTGTTGGCATCGGGGCAGTGGTCGGAATTATCGGGGCCGTCGGAATTATCGGAGTCGGAGCCGGCCCGATATTCTCTATTTCCGCAGCCGTCAGCTCGACGCCCCTCGTTAAAGCGTTGTCGGCTGTTAAACCGTCCGCTCTCGTCAAACCCTCAGCAGCTGTTAAACCCTCAGCAGCCGTCAAACCCTCAGCAGCCGTTAAATCGCCAACCCTCGTCCAATCGTCAGCGGCCGTCGAACCTCCGGCCTGTATCGAGCCGTTCTCGGCTCCATTCAAACAAGCTGTTGTATCCATGTGTGGCCCAGGTTACTCCGTTCGTCTTCCGATAAAGTCAGGATGCCATCCTTGTCGTATTCGCGTATCAGCGGGATCATCTCGTATTCGAGTTTCAAAAGCAATTCCTCCTTATTGTTCGCCATAAAATAACTATGGCCTATCATCAAATCGTCGATCTCCAGATCCGGCGATTTATGATTGACAATAAATGCTCTTATTTTTTTGAACAAATCCAAAGCGACGGTTCCGAGCCGCTGGCTTCCGTAGTAGGAGGCGATCGCCGCGGGATCGGCGGCCAGGGTATAGAACGCAAACCTACGGCGTACGGCATAATCGATAAAACCCACGCTCCGGTCGGTGGTATTCATCGTGCCGATAATATACAAATTGGAAGGAATTTCAAAATTCTCCTTCGAATAGGGCAACGTCGCTTTCAGGGGATGTGAGCCCCCGCTCCGTTTATCGTTTTCCAGCAAAGTAATCAGTTCTCCGAATAGTTTAGAGATATTTCCCCGGTTGATTTCGTCGATAATAAGCACATACCGCTGATTCGGATCCGTTGTCGGCGTATCATGCAACTCCAGAGCGTCGAGGATAGGAAAAATGTAAGAAGGAAAAGCTTTGATCTTATTACTTGTATAACAGGCCGAAAGCATATCTGTACTAATGGAATACCAGGGATCTTCTTTCACCGATTTCATCGGATGAACCCGGAAAGAGTTCGGTTTCGACTCGTCATAACTCACCTGAAAATCCAAGCCTGTTTTGGTTTGCAAAGTTAGGAAACTTCCTTTTTCCTGCTCCCGCACACACCGCTCCCGAAACGCTTCCAATGCCCGGTTAAAATTACTTTCATCCGCATCAGCTATACACAAACCGGCACGCTGGCATAACCGTTTGAAAATCCCGTCTTCCACCTTATACACCACTCCGCTGTCTACCACTTCGGGTTTCAGCCCCTCGATGAAATCTTCATAATCCATCGATTGATGAAAAGTGGTGAATTGAATATGTTTCTTTTCCACCTGTTCATGGTAAAGCTGCATGATTTGCGAGTGATTAGCCGGATCGAAAGGAATAGAAAGAATGGAAAGAGCCAGTGCGGCCGTAGTATACGTTTTTCCCGTGCCGGGCGCTCCCTGCAGGATAATTTGTTTTTTCAGTTCCAGTATCTTTGTTAGTCTTTCCATCTTTTTTTGCTTTAGCGTTTGTTTATACCAATCGTCGATGTAATGCCAGGAAAGCGTGTCGTTGCTTTTATAAAGCGGCTTTAAAGTGCCCTGACTAAAAAGGGAACTCGTTTTGCCGGTCTGGTTCCAATTCAGAATACGCACATGCCGGAAATTCAAGTGCCGGTATTTCTCCGTCAAATGGGAATCGGTGAAATTTTCGCCCGTTACTTCACACAATGCAAGCGGCTTTTTACCTATTCTGACCATGACGATGCTCCCCAGGGGCATATTTTTAAAATCGGGACATTGTTTGCTGTCCCACTCTCCCGTACCGATTACCGGTTCGGGTTCTTTCAGCATGTCGAGTGGATCGATAGCAGGGGTGTTCGGCCCGTCGGGCAAATGCATTTGGAGATGCCAATAAATGTCTTTCATATCTGTTTTTTTGATGTTATAAAAGTATTTCTACCTTATAATAGTTTGTATTTACTTATTCCTATGTGTTTTTCATACAAAGACGCTGCAAACCGAGCGTAAAAACAAGCCCGGCCCGGTTGTTGCCCATGTGCCACCTTACGTTGTTTACCCTAAACAAAAATACTTGCTTACCCCCTTGTAAACCGGCCTGTCTCCGGCAGGAACCGGGAGCAGATAGCTATGGAGAAAGTAAAATTAGCTTTATTTTATTATTTAATTTCCTTTAGGCTTGATTAAATAAAGAAAAATAAAAGATCCTTTACCCGAAAATAATTATTTTTACCGTGCGGGTTCTTGCCCAAACAGGAAGATACCCTACCTCTCTTGGGGAAAAACCTGAAAACTTTTCGCAACCGCGTAGCGAAAGAACCGGAAAAAGCCTACATTTACCAATCGAACCAAAGTACATATTCAACACCATACACCATGCTCAAAATCAAAGACATTCTCGCAGCCATCGAACAATATGCGCCGCTGCCCTTACAAGACGATTTCGATAATGCCGGGCTTCAGGTAGGCGATGCCGGCCAGTTGGCTACCGGCGCCCTTCTGACCCTCGATGTGACGGAAGACGTGATCGACGAAGCCATTGCGGAAGGGTGCAACCTGATTATTGCCCACCACCCGCTGGCTTTCCGGCCCTTCAAATCCCTGACGGGAGCCACCTATATTGAACGCTGCATGATGAAAGCTTGCCGGCACGACCTCGTGATCTATGCCGCCCATACCAACCTCGATAATGCGGTGGGCGGCGTCAATTACCGGCTGGCCGAGCGGATCGGGCTTGAAAATGTACGCATCCTCAGCCCCGTCAAAGGCATGCTGCTCAAATTGGTCACGTTTGTGCCCGAAGCCTATGCCGAGATGATGCGTACCGCCTTGTTTAATGCCGGGGCCGGCCATATCGGCGGCTATGATGCCTGTAGCTTCAACCTGGCGGGCGAGGGCACCTTCCGCGCCGGGGCCGACACCCATCCTTTTGCCGGACGCGTGGGCGAGCTGCATACCGAGCGCGAGGTGCGCATCGAAACCATTCTGCCCGCTTACCGCGAGGCGGCGGTGCGGCGCGCGCTGCTGTCGGTACATCCGTACGAGGAACCGGTCTTCGATTTTTATCCCCTGGCCAACCAATGGGCCTGGGCGGGAGCCGGTATCGTGGGCGAATTGCCCGAAAGCGAGGACGAGCTTTCTTTCCTGGTGCGCATCAAAGAACTGTTTCAGGTGGATTGCATCCGGCATTCGGCCTTTACCGGACGGCCTATCCGCGAGGTGGCGGTATGCGGCGGAAGCGGCGCTTTCCTGGCCAAGGAAGCCATTGCGTACGGGGCCGACGTTTTCCTGACGGGCGAGGCGAAGTATAACGACTTTTACGATGTAGAGGGGCGCATCCTGCTTGCCACCATCGGGCATTACGAATCGGAAATATGTACAAAAGATATATTTTATGACATCATATCCGAAAAATTCCCTACCTTTGCCGTACATTTTTCGAATGTAAATTCAAACCCAGTAAAATATTTATAGAATGGCTACAGACAAACAAGCTGAAAAGGAATACACCGTGGAAGAAAAACTCTCCACATTGTACCAACTTCAGACGATGATGACTGAAATTGATAAAATCAAAACCCTCCGCGGCGAGTTGCCTCTTGAGGTACAGGATCTGGAGGACGAGATAGCAGGGTTGGAAACGCGCCTGCAAAATTACCAGGCGGATATTCAGGATTACGAAGCGTCGGTTATCGACCAGAAGAATAAGATTAACGAATCGACGTCGCTCATCGAACGCTATAAATCGCAGTTGGATAATGTGCGCAATAACCGCGAGTTCGACAATCTCTCGAAAGAGATCGAATTTCAGGGACTCGAAATTGAGTTTTCCGAAAAGAAA
>DBFJSK010000586.1:0-6762 GCA_048403675.1 Tannerellaceae bacterium
AAAAAAAGTATGACCTTTGTCCGTGTGCCATCCGATAAGAGGCGGGATGGAGCGGCCTATCGCTGACATTTTGTCGGGGAAACCGCCTGCCGGGCGAACAAAAGTTAACGACTAAGTAAAAAATAATACTAACAAAAAACAAAAGTTTTATGTACGGAAAATTGAAAGATTTCTTGACCGGCGAACTGGAAGGCATCAAAGCCGCCGGTTTGTACAAGACAGAACGCATTATCACGACCCCCCAGCGGGCCGACATCCAAGTAAACGCCGGTAGCGACGTATTGAATTTCTGTGCCAACAACTACCTGGGGTTGTCGGACAACGCACGGCTTATCCGCGCCGCCAAGGAAGCGATGGATACGCACGGATACGGTATGTCGTCGGTACGTTTTATCTGCGGTACGCAGGATTTGCATAAACAACTGGAAGCTGCTATTTCCGATTATTTCAAAACCGAAGATACGATTCTGTACGCTGCTTGTTTCGACGCCAACGGCGGCTTGTTCGAACCGCTTTTCTCGGAAGAAGACGCCATCATTTCCGACGCTCTGAACCATGCTTCGATTATCGACGGGGTACGCCTGTGTAAAGCCAAACGCTACCGGTATGCCAATGCCGACATGGCTGATTTGGAACGTTGCCTGAAAGAAGCGCAGGCGCAACGCCACCGTATTATCGCTACCGACGGGGTATTCTCGATGGACGGCAACGTAGCGCCGATGGATCAGATCTGCGCCCTGGCCGAAAAATACGACGCCCTGGTGATGGTGGACGAATCGCACTCGGCCGGCGTGGTCGGCCCGACGGGGCACGGGGTGGCCGAACAGTTCGGTTGCTATGGCCGCGTGGATATTTTTACCGGTACGCTGGGGAAAGCTTTCGGCGGCGCTATGGGTGGCTTCACGACGGGTAAGAAGGAAATTATCGATATGTTGCGTCAGCGTTCGCGTCCTTATTTGTTCTCCAACTCGGTGGCTCCGGCTATTGTAGGGGCTAGCTTGGAAATGTTTAAGATGCTCAAGGAAAGCGATGCGTTGCATACGAAGCTGATGGAGAATGTAAGCTATTTCCGCGAAAAGATGTTGGCGGCCGGTTTCGATATTAAACCGACTCAGTCGGCTATCTGCGCCGTGATGTTGTACGATGCGAAATTGTCGCAGGATTTTGCCGCCCGGATGCAGGAAGAAGGTATTTATGTAACGGGATTTTATTATCCGGTGGTACCGAAGCAGCAGGCGCGTATCCGCGTGCAGCTTTCTGCCGGTCATGAAAAAGAACATCTGGATAAGGCGATCGCCGCTTTTATCAAAGTGGGCAAGGAACTGAATGTAATTAAATAAACGCTCCGTGGAAGGGGGAAGGCAGGAGGGGAATTTTCCTTTTTCCTGTCTTCCTTTTTCTTTTTGTCGTTGTTTTCCCCGGGCGGGGCCTCTGTGGATCGGCAAGGCTCTGTGGATCGGGCAAGGGAAGAAAGGATGAGGGAGCCAGAACGAACGGCCTGGGTTGAAGGGGAGCCGTGAGGCTTTTTTATTTTTATTTTTTTCTTTTCTATTTCCGATTCTCTATCTTTGCGGTGCTTTATTCTCTATACGCACTATTCTCTTTATGCACTATTCTCTTTATGCCGGATTTTCTATGATACCACTTAGTAATTACCACAGTCATTGTACGTTTTGCGACGGGCGGAGCCTGCCGGAAGATTTTATCAAATTTGCGCTGGCGCACGGGTTTCGGGCCTACGGGTTCTCCTCGCATTCGCCGCTGCCGTTCGAAACGTTTTGGAATATGCCGAAAGATGATATGCCGGATTATCTGGCGGAGATCGACCGGCTGAAAAGAAAGTATGAGGGCCGGTTGGAGATTTATGTGGGATTGGAGATCGATTATCTGGACGGAACGTATAATGCGTCTATCCCTTATTTCCGGCAGTTGCCGCTCGATTACCGGATCGGTTCGATTCATTATCTGCCTGTTTCGACCGAATTGAAGGAAGCGAATATGGTGTGTATCGACGGTTCGTTTCGCGAGTATGCGCATGCGGTGAACCGGCATTTCGAGGGGGATATTCGCAAATTGGTGGAACGGTTCTTCGCCTCTACGCTGGAAATGATCCGGGCGGGCGGCATCGATATAGTTGGGCATCTGGATAAGATTTATATGAACGGACAGAAGTTTGCCGATTTTTCGTTCGAGGCGGATTGGTATCGCGAGCCGCTCAGGGCTTGTTTGGAGGAGATTGCGCGCAAAGGGTTGATGGTGGAAGTCAATACGAAGAATTGGCTGAAAAAGGCGGAGTTGTATCCTCGCCGGGAGTATCTGTCTTTGGTTAGGGAGCTGGGCATTCCGGTGATGGTAAATTCAGATTGTCATTATCCCGATCTGGTGAACGACGGGCGCGCCGAGGCTTTCGCCTTCCTCAAAGCGGCCGGGTTCCGCTCGACAATGGAACGGGTGGGCGGCCGGTGGGAAGAGGTGGCTATTTGATTGGGGGGCGGGTTGCAAGGTTTTGTGTTGCGGGTTTTGCTTTCCAGGGCTTTGCTTTGCGGATTTTTGTTTTCCAATTTTTTGCTTTCCAGGGATTTACTTTGCAGGTTTTGCTTTCCAGGGATTTGCTTTCCGGGGATTTGCTTCCGGATTGCAAAGTCTTGTTTCCTATTGGCAGCGTTTTCATTGGCGGGTTGCAGGGGTTCGGCAACAGGGCTTTGGCTGCGGATTGAAAACCTTTCTTTCCGGCTTAATTAAACCGGGGCCTGCCAGTCGGGTAAGCCCCGATTCTCCGTTTTTTCTATTCTTTTTCCCCAGTTCGTTTCCGTTTGTACAGAAACGATTTCCAACGTTCTTCCGCGTCTCCGCTGCGAAATACCTCGTGACGGGCCATGATGAAAAATAAATCCGACAATCTGTTCACAAACGACAGGATCTCGGCCGGAACCTCATCCGTCCGATGCAACGTCCAAAGCCGGCGTTCGGCGCGGCGCACGAGGGTGCGGGCCAATTGCAAATGAGCAGCCACCGGAGTGCCTCCCGGCAAGACGAAATAACCGTTGTCCTCCATTTGCGCCGTCAACCTATCGATCTGCTGTTCGCAATAGGCCGTCAGATCGTCCGGCAACCGGTTGGGATTTCTCTCACGCAAAGCCGCAGGGGTAGCCACCAGCGACATGACCGTCATCATCTCCCGCTGGATTTTTCCCAACAGTTCGTGCCGTTCGTCGTCTTCCCCCAACAGGCTGCGGACAACGCCGATCTGGGCATTCACCTCATCGAGGGTGCCATTGGCTTCGATGCGTATATCGTCTTTTTCTACCCGGCCGCCCCCGTGTATGCCGGTGCGCCCTTTGTCTCCCCCGCGGGTATATATTTTCATAATCGCATGTGTTTAGTGGATGATAAGCTGTTTCTGTAGATAATGGTTTGCAAAGATAAAATACGGGAGGCTAAATTTAGCGCAAAAAACAAAAAAGATAGGCAGAAAACCAAGGATTGCTTTACTTTTGTAGTATCTAATAAAAAACAAAGTACGTATGTTAATCATCGGCATCGCCGGCGGCACCGGTTCCGGGAAAACCACCGTCGTGAAAAAAATCATCGAAAGCTTGCCCGAAGGGGAAGTGGTTCTGTTGCCCCAGGATTCTTATTATAAAGATAATAGCGACGTTCCCCCCGCAGAGCGGCAAAATATTAATTTCGACCATCCCGACGCCTTCGACTGGCCTTTGCTCTCGCGCCATGTAGCGGCGCTGAAACGGGGCGAGGCTATCGAACAGCCTACTTATTCGTATCTTACCTGTACCCGGCAGCCGGAAACGATTCATATCGAACCGCGCGAGGTGGTCATCGTGGAAGGGATCCTGGCCCTCAGCGATAAGAAGTTGCGTAGCCAGATAGATCTGAAAGTATTTGTCGATGCCGATTCCGACGAACGGCTGATCCGCGTGATTCAACGCGATATGATCGAGCGCGGACGGACGGCCGAAATGGTGATGGAACGGTATACGCGAATCTTGAAACCGATGCACCAGCAATTTATCGAACCGACCAAACGGTATGCCGACCTGATTATTCCCCAGGGGGGCGAGAACCAGATCGCCATTCATATCCTGACAATGTTTATTGAAAAGAATTTGGGCTTTCCGGAAAAATAGCCGGGGCCGCTCCCCTACCTATGCGGGCGGCACTGGACGGCCGCCACGAAAGGCTCTTCTTAGGGAGAAATCGGGGCCGGTAAAATCGGGGCCGGCCGGCTGATGGATTGATTCGCCGTCAGAACCGACCATCCAAAAACCGATAGAACCACTCGTTGGTAGCCGGATCGGCCCAATAAAGATGGGTGTATCCGGCCAACAGGTTTTTATAGCGGTAAAGAGGCGTATCGGTCGGTACGCCTTTGGCCGTATAAGCTGCAGCTATCGAAGGGAGCGTACGGGCCGACGATCGGATGCGCGAATAGTGAAATTCGTGTCCCTGAAGGCGGCAGCCGGCGCACAACAGGGTACGGTAGCCCAGGCGGAGCTTCATCGGTTCCATCGTGGCCGACTGATCCAAGATGCCGACCATCGGGTAAGGCGTTCCGTCGGTATCGGCGATCTCGCGGCAGAGGTACATCATGCCGCCGCATTCGGCTATCATCCGGCCGCCCGCTTCGATATAGGCATACACCGATTGACGCATCGGCCGGTTGGCGCTCAAAGCGGGCAAATGCAGTTCCGGATAGCCGCCGGGCAGGTAAACCAGATCGGCTTCGGGCAGCTCTACATCTTCCAACGGGCTGAAAAAAGTGAGGATTCCGAGGCGCGAAAGCATCCGCAGATTTTCTTCATATATAAATTGAAAAGCCGCGTCGCGGGCTACGGCGATCCGTAAGCAGGAAGGGCGGGGCGCCGGGGGGAAAGAAACCGCCTGGCAGGGGGCGGTGGCTTGAGCTGGTGCACTGGCAACCGATGGAAGAACCGCCTTCAAAGGTGCGCCAACCTGCGAATCCGCAACGGGAGTCGGACGAACCGGACCGTCTGTCCTAACGGCCGTGATTTCCAACAAACGGTCTATATCGACATGGTCTTCTATCAGCCGGGCTACCCGGTCGGCAAAGGCTTCGAAGCAGAAATCCTCCTCCAGCGAAAGGCCCAGATGGCGGCTCGGTATCGTGATCTCGGCCTGTTTGGGCAGGTAACCCAAGGGCTCCACGCCGGCATCGCGGCAGGCTTCTTCGAGAAAGGCATAGTGACTGGCCGACGCCACAAAGTTGAAGACGGCCCCCACGAGCGCTATCTCCTTGTTAAAATGCTTGAATCCGTACAGCAAAGGGGCTACCGAATAGGCCGTACTCCGGGCGTTCACCACCAAGATAACGGGAAGCCGGAGGGCGGAAGCGGTTTCGGCGCTGCTCCCCCGCATACCGTCGTACCCGTCGAAAAGCCCCATTACGCCTTCGGTGACGGCTACGTCCGCTCCGGCAGTATACCGGGCATACAGCTCCTCCAGATGCGAGGCCGACATCATAAAAGGATCGAGGTTGACTGAGGGCGATCCGGCGGCCATCCGGTGGTGGCGGGTATCGATATAATCGGGGCCGCACTTAAAAGGCTGTACTTGGTGCGACCGGTTTTTCAGGGCTCGGAGCAGTCCGAGCGTAAAGGTGGTTTTGCCGCTTCCCGAAGCAGCGGCGCCTATCAACACATGAGCTTTCATACGGACAACTTCGTTAGCTGGTTGGTTTTCTAAACGGGATTCGTCTCGGCCGCCTGACACCGCAAAAAGGCATCCGGCGGCTGAGGGAACATACTCTTTGCCTCTGCCGGAAGGGATGACAGAGGTATCCCGATCAGTACGGGATCGACATGTTCGGGTTTCCGTTTTAGTATTGTTCTTTCTCGGACGGGAAATCCTGAGTCTTCACATCTTCTATATAGGCTTGTACCGCCCGCGTGATTTCTTCGGCCAGGTTGGCATAGCGGCGCAGGAATCGGGGCGAGAAACCCTGGTTGATGCCCAGCATGTCGTGCATGACCAGCACTTGTCCGTCCACACCTCCGCCGGCGCCGATTCCGATAACGGGAATGGTCAGTTCCGATGCGACGCGGGCGGCCAGCGTGGCGGGAATTTTTTCGAGCACGAGAGCAAAACAGCCTATCTCTTCCAACAAATGGGCGTCCTGGATCAGTTTTTCGGCTTCCGCCTCTTCGCGGGCGCGCACCGTGTAGGTTCCGAACTTATTAATGGATTGGGGAGTAAGACCCAGATGGCCCATCACCGGGATGCCGGCGCACAAAATCCGTTCGATCGATTCTTTTACTTCGGCTCCGCCTTCAAGCTTGATACAGTCGGCATGGGTTTCCTTCATCACCCGGATAGCCGAGGCGAGGGCTTCCTTGGAATTGCCCTGGTAGGTGCCGAACGGCAGATCGACTACGACCAGCGCCCGTTTGACGGCTTTCATGACCGATTTGCCGTGGTAGATCATTTGGTCGAGGGTGATGGGCAAGGTCGTCACGTTGCCTGCCATGACGTTGGAGGCGGAGTCGCCCACCAAAATGACGTCCATGCCGGCCTGATCGATCAGGGTGGCCATCGAATAGTCGTAGGCGGTCAGCATCGAGATCTTCTCTCCGCGCTGTTTCATCTCCACCAACCGGTGGGTCGTTACCTTTCTTGTATCTTCTAAATCTCTCTTTGCTACAGACATAGTTGTTCTTTTTAGAATTTTATGCCGGCAAAGGTACAGATTAATCTCAGGATAGCCTAACAGTGGGTAACAGGATTTGT
>DBFJSK010000587.1:0-13522 GCA_048403675.1 Tannerellaceae bacterium
ATCCTACCCGTTACTGAAGGCTGCCAGCCATTTCTTTTCACATTCTATCCCGCAGGAAAATCGCTCAAAACGTCTTCCGCATCAGGGGGGGGCTTATTGTATTTTGCGGAGGATAAAATTGCATCCATAGGCATTCCTCTTCTTTTCCATGCCAGTGAAATTGAAAATGGATGCCAGTGTATTTCAAATTTCACTGGCATCCATTTCCAAGTCCATTGCAGTGCATTTTACCACACGCAACAACCAACTGTATTTCAATCACTTACAAACCCCATCCGTGTTGTATTCCCAAACGGCGGAGTTATTGTCATTCTGTACTTTTTTAAGATGCGGCGAAAAGGCCGTTCCGCTCCACTCCCATTCCCGCTTGTTTGACAAACAAGACGCACAGAGCGGGCTAACCTTTGCCTGCCCGGTGGGCCGGCAAAGATGCATCCGAATTTTACCAACGTCCTTTTCCGTCGCGGTGGCCTTTGGCGCCCCGGTGATTTCTATCGTAAGCTCTTTTTTGCTTTTCGAGATAAAGCTTATACTGTTCGTCGGTCAGCACTTTCTTGACGGCGGCATTCTTTTCGTTCATCAGCGTCGTCATCTTTTCGCGCATCTGATTTCGCTCCGCTTCCATACTCTCCTTCTCTTTGAGCATCTTCTCACGAAATTCCTCGTTGATCCGGCGGAAATCAGCAGCTTGTTGCTCATTCAACTTCAAATCCGAAATCATCCGTTCACACCGATTAGCCCGCTCTTGTTTTTTATCTTTCTGCCGGTCAGGCGCCGCAAAAACACTACCTGTACACAAGAGAACGGCCAAACATAATCCTACTACCTTTTTCATAAACCAAAATTATTATCTAATTAAAACTATCTGTTTATGAAGCGCTTCGAAAGAATAGACACCTGCCGGCGAAAAAGGTTTAATCCTCACGAATCCTTTATTTTCTTATCAATGGTTAAAAGCTGCTTACCCTTTCCGATTGCCTTTCCCTACATCCAACAAATCACCTGACAGCCGCCCCCGCCCCCACATTCGTTAATAAAACACAATCCGTTTGCAGGAATTTAAACTCCATCTACAAAAGATTGTCTATTTTTGCAAAGTTGAATATTTAGTAAGCAACGAATGCATGAAAGCGGGAAGACTTCTTTTACTGTGGATCACCCTTTTTTTCACTTTACCCCTGGCCGCCCAACAAGAAGGCGTCAATATCCTGGGCACGGTGATTGAAAAAGAAACCGACGCTGCGATCGAACAAGCGACCGTTCGCCTGCTCAACTTGAAAGACAGCGCCCTGGTACGCGGAACGGCCACGAATCGAAGCGGTCGTTTCACGTTGAAAAACGTCGCCCCCGGCCCCTATCTGCTCCATATCTCGTATGTCGGCTTCGATCCTCTCTACCAACCTTTGCAAATCACCGGCAAAACCGATCCGGTGAAACTCGGCAAACTGGCCCTCACCGAAGGCGGCGTACAGCTCGGAGAGGCCCTCGTGATCGGCAAGGCGCCCGAAGTAACCGTGCGCAACGACACCCTCGAATACAATGCCGATTCGTATAAAGTAGCGGAAGGTTCCGTATTGGAAGATTTGCTGAAGAAAATGCCGGGTGTAGAAGTAGACAAGGAAGGCAAGGTGACGGTAAACGGAAAAGAAATCAAAAAAATCATGGTAGACGGGAAAGAATTTTTCTCCGACGACCCGAAAGTCGCTTCCAAAAACCTGCCCTCTAAAATGATCGACAAAGTACAGGTGCTCGACAAGAAAAGCGACATGGCCGCCATGACCGGCTTCGACGACGGAGAAGAACAGACCGTTATCAACCTCACCGTCAAACCGGGAATGAAAAGAGGCTGGTTCGGAAATGCCTACGCCGGGTACGGAAGCAAACAACGGTACGAAACGAACGCCCTGATTAACCGCTTTATCGCCAACGACCAGATGACGCTGATGGGGGGCGCCAACAATACCAACAATATGGGATTTTCCGACCTGGCCTCCAGCCAATTCTCCGGCATGGGCGGTGGCGGACGCCGCGCAGGGGGAAGTGCAGGCAGCGGCATTACCACTTCCGGGAATGCCGGTTTTAATTTCAACAAAGAATTTAATCCGAAGACCAGTCTGGGCGGTAACCTGCGCTATGCCCACGCCGGCAACGAGGCGGAAAGCAAAAGCAGCAAAGAAAATATCCTGCCGGGCGACAGCAGTTCGTACGACAATAACCGGAGCCGCGGTCGCACCCGAAACGACAATGTAGGCGCCGACCTGCGCATGGAATGGCAACCCGATACGCTGACCCGTATCATCCTGCGCCCCAGTTTCGGCTACAGCCGCAGCCACAACACGGACGAAAGCGAATTCAGCACCCTCGACGGCCGTCGAGATACGGTAAATGCCGGCCATTCCCGCTATCTATCCGATGGCAACGGCTATAACGGCAGCCTGCAAATCGATTTCAGCCGCAAGCTCAACGCCAAAGGGCGCGTGGTGAGCGCCTCGTTTTCGGGCAGTTTCAGCGATACCGACAACGACGGGCTGAATTATTCCGACATCGTTTACCGCAACAACGCAGACGCCGGCAAAAACGAAATCATCGACCAGCAATTTCGTAATACGAACACAAGTTATAATTATCGCCTCTATGTATCGTGGGTGGAACCGATCGGCCATAACAATTATTTGCAGGCCACCTATAGCCTCAGCCAGCGGGGTCAGGAATCCCTGAAAAAGACCTATACCCCGGACGACGACAACCGCTACACAATACTCGATACCGCCTACAGCCAAAGTTACCGCAACCTGTTCACCAGCCAGCGAGCCAGCCTGAGTTTCAAATCGCAACGAGCCAAATTCAACTATACGATCGGTTTGAATCTTGACCCGTCCTTTTCGCGAAGCGAGAATTTCGTAGGCGACAGTACCTTGTCGCACCTCACCCGCAAAGTAGTGAACCTCTCCCCCATGGCCCAGTTCAACTACCTGTTCGATAAACGCACCCATCTGCGTATCGTTTATAACGGACGAACCAGCCAGCCCAGCGTCAGCCAATTGCAACCCGTGGCCGACGTCTCCGACCCGCTCAACATCCGCATAGGCAATCCCGATCTGAACCCGCGTTATACCAACAACCTCTCCCTCCGGTTCCAACAATTCACCCCCGAGAAAGGACGCGCCCTCATGCTTATGGCCGACGGCAACTATATTATCAACGATATTGTAAGCTACACCACCTACAACCAAGAAACAGGCGGGAAAACTACTACCTATAAAAACGTCAACGGCAATTACACCGTCAATTTGCGAAGTATGTTCAATACCCCGTTGAAAAACAAAAAAATTTCCATCCATTCCTCCACCGCCGCTTCCTTTGCCAACAGCAACGGCTACATCAACGGCCAGAAAAACATCAATAAGAACATCACCCTGTCCGAACAAGCCGGCATCGACTTCCGCTCCAGCTACCTCGACATAGGCCTCAACGGCAACGTGAGGTACAACGGCACCCACAATTCCCTCCAGAAACAAAACAACCAAAACACCCTTAATTATGGCGCCGGAGGCTATACCACCCTTTATCTGCCGCTCAATTTCAAGGTCGAAAGCGACGTGAGCTGGTCGAGCAATTCCGGCTATGGCGACGGTTACAAACAAAATGAAATTTTATGGAACGCTTCCGCCTCGAAATCCTTCCTGAGAAACAACCAGGGAACTTTGCGTTTCAAGCTATACGACATCCTGCACCAGCGCAGCAACATCTCCCGCAGCGTAACGGCCAACTACATTATGGACTCCGAATCCAACACGCTAAGCAGCTATTTCATGTTTCACTTCATCTATCGTTTTAGCCTCTTTAAGGGAGGAGCGGCGCGGGAAGACGGCCGCCCGGAACACGACCGGCGGCGGGGCGGGGTGCGGATGGGACGCCCCCTTCGTTTTTAAGGATTTTCAGTCTCCGGCGGAAGGTGTGCCGGCTGAAAACCCGACGTTTTTCCACACCTTTACACAAATAAGGGGAATCCAGGAATAACCGTATTTCCAATAAGCTATACCTCAGCAGTATAAAGCCGAATATCGGGTTCTACGCAAAGCATTATTAACAATTAAAACCCATTATTTTTACTTTTTTTGTGTGAATATTAAACTAAAAGATACGTTATTTGTTCCATTATTAAGAGAGAGAAATTGATATGAGGAAGTCAACGATTTGGATGCTCGCCATTGTGATGGCTTTTGCCTTTGCCTGTTTGCTGTATTTGCAGATCAACTACGTCAGCATTATACTTAAAACGCGCAGCGAGCAATTCAACGAAACGGTGAAAAGAAGCCTGCACCAAGTATCGAAGAACCTGGAGCTGGACGAAACGCGCCAGTACCTGGAAGACGACATACGGGAAAATGAAAATAATTTCATGTACCAAAACGCCCCCGACGTGCAGAGCCTCGGACAGGTCATCACTCGCGAGCAGCACCAGTTGCAAATTACCGATTCGAACGGTTCGGTACAACAAATCGAACTGAGCAGTTTCAGCAGCCAGAAACTCGAACCCCTTTCGTCGTTGTCCAAACGACAATCGGCCAATAGCATCGTAAACACTTCGAAAGATTTGCAGACCACCCTGAAACGACGGTTCCAATACCAGGGAGGGCTGATCGATGAAGTGATTCTAAACATATTACACACCGCCAACCTGAAGCCGATCGAAGAGCGTATAGACTTTAAAAAGCTGAATAATTACTTAAAATCAGAATTTATTAACAACGGATTGAACTTGCCATTCGTTTTTTCTGTTATTAACAAAGACGGAAATGTAGTGTATAAGAGCGGAGAAATCCGGAAACAACCCATTGCGTCGGACGTCATCACGCAAGTACTGTTCCCGAACGATCCCCCCTCGAAGCTGAACTACCTCCGGGTTTATTTCCCGACGAAAAGCGATTACATCGCCAGTTCGATTACATTTATCGTCCCCTCGGTCTTTTTCTCGCTGCTGCTGTTGGTTACTTTCATTGTAACGATTTACATCGTTTTCCGCCAGAAGAGACTTTCGGAAATGAAAAACGATTTCATCAACAACATGACGCACGAGCTGAAGACCCCGGTTTCAACCATATCCCTCGCTGCCCAGATGCTGAAAGATTCGGATATTACCAAAAGCCCGGACGTATTCAAGCATATCTCGGGCGTAATCAACGACGAAACGAAACGGTTGGGATTCCTGGTCGAAAAAGTATTGCAAATGTCGCTGTTCGAACGCCAGAAAGCCGCGTTCAAACTGAAAGAAATCGATGGAAACGACTTGGTGGCGAATGTGGCGAACACCTTTGTGCTGAAAGTCGAAAAGTACGGCGGTACGCTCGATATTGATCTGCAGGCTACGGAATCGAACATTTATGCAGACGAAATGCACATCACCAACGTACTGTTCAACCTGATGGACAATGCCGTAAAATACCGTCGTCCGGAAGTGCCGCTCACGCTGATGGCCCGCACCTGGAACGAAAACGGCAAACTGTTGATCTCTGTTGAGGACAACGGCATCGGAATAAAAAAGGAATACCTCAAAAAAGTATTCGACCGGTTCTTCCGCGTACCGACAGGCAATGTACACGACGTCAAAGGGTTCGGCCTGGGGCTTGCCTATGTACGGAAAATTATCGAAGACCACGGAGGTACCATACGCGCCGAAAGCGGTCAAGGAAATATCGGAACAAAATTTATTATTACTTTACCTCTTATAAAAAGTTAGTTATGGAAGAAAAACTTAAGATCTTCTTTTGTGAAGACGACGAGAATTTAGGGATGCTTTTAAGAGAGTACTTACAAGCGAAAGGGTATGTAACAGATCTCTTCTCCGACGGTGAAGCCGGTTATAAAGGATTTACCAAAGGGAAATACGATCTGTGCGTACTGGATGTGATGATGCCGAAGAAAGACGGGTTCACCCTGGCACAGGAGATCCGTTCGATCAATCCGGATATTCCCGTTATTTTCCTGACGGCTAAAACGATGAAGGAAGATATTTTGGAGGGATTCAAAATCGGAGCCGACGATTATCTGACCAAACCTTTCAGCATGGAAGAACTGCTGCTTCGCATCGAAGCCATCCTGCGCCGCGTAAAAGGCAAAAAGATGAAAGACATCCCGTTCTATAAATTGGGCAACTTCCTGTTCGACACTCAAAAACAGACCTTGTCGATCGGTGATAAAGTTACCAAATTAACCACGAAGGAATGCGAATTGCTGAGCCTGCTGTGCGCCCATGCCAATGAGATTCTGGAACGTAATTACGCCCTGAAAACCATCTGGGTAGACGACAACTATTTCAACGCCCGCAGCATGGACGTTTATATTACGAAGCTCCGCAAACTGTTGAAAGACGATCCCGGCATCGAAATCATCAACATCCACGGAAAAGGCTACAAACTGATTACCCCTTCGGGCGAAGAACAAGCCCGCGAAGAAGGCATTCAGGTGCTTTAACAGCCTCTTTCAACGCACGGCACCGGGTTTTCTATACCCCGTCAAAAAAAGGACGGAGCTTCCCCCCCAGAGGGTGGAACTCCGTCCTTTTTCTTTCCACCATCCGCTAGAGGAAAAGATTCTTTCGCTCCCCAAACAAAAGTTGTCCGGAAAAAGAAGGTGAATATTTCTTTTCCGGACAACCCTGTTCTTCACTAGATGGCGTTTACAAAAACGACAATTCTTTGCTACACACTAAAAAGGTACACACTAAAAACCGACAAACCCGCCTAAAGCGTGGCCAGCTTCAGATTACGCCACAACACTTTGATGCCGCCGCCATCATGAATCTGAAGCGCGATCCGGCCCTGTCCGGCGCCGATTTTCGCATCGTGAATATCAACCATTTCCTCGCCGTTCAGCCAGGTCTGGATATGATCGCCCTGCAAGCGTACCCGCATCGTATTCCAATCGCCCGGCTTGAGGATATTCTCTTTCTCGTCGGGAATCTGGATCAACCAACCCCGTCCATACGATTCGTAAATACCCCCCGTATCATGTCCTTTGGGAGCCACTTCCACCTGCCAGCCGTTCACTTTCACATCCTCTTCGATAAACGAACGGATAAAAACGCCCGAATTTCCGTCGGCTACCTGCTTGAATTCCACCGTTAGATCGAAATCGTCGTAATAGTCGCGCGTAGCCAAATAACCGTACTTCTTGTCGGGGCCGCTTTCGCACACCAACAAACCGTCTTCCACATACCACAATTCCGTGCCGTACGGTTCCCAGCCCTTCAAATCGACACCGTTGAACAGCGTAACCTCTTTGCCGGCCTTGCGCGGCAACTCTTTGAGTTTGATATTGCGGAACGAAGCCGGATAGCCATGATCCTGCAAACAGATAACGCCTTTTTTGGCTAAACCGTATTCCGGCGCATTCGCCCATTTGCCGCTGTTCTTTTTTTCGAACCAATCGTCCGTCCAGGCTTCAAATTCCAAAATCTTCTGGCCGTTCAGCCAATGTTCCACATGCCCGTTATCGAACACGATTTTCGAATTGTTCCATTCACCGGTAGGATTAATCTGCATCTTCGATTTATCCGGCAAGTGCATCGCATAATCCACGCCCAGTTTCTGCCATTCTTCCAAAGGTTCAGCGAAATTAGGCTCGTCTATCAGTTGATACTCCGGTCCTGTAACATAGGGAACGGCAAAATTCGGACGCTCTACCACATGATACAACATTCCGCTGTTCCCTCCCTTCGACAGTTTCCAATCCCACGAAAGTTCGAAATTCTCATATTGCTTATCGGTCACGATATATCCGCTCGCATCGCTTCCGTCGCCCTTGGCCTGGATGCATCCGTCCACTACATGCCAAGGCTGCGTAAGGGTCGTGCCGTTATAATCTTTCCAGCCGTCGAGGGTTTTTCCGTCGAACAAAAGCTGCCATCCCTCGGCTACCTCTTCCGTAGTAAGGGTATTCTGTTCCTTTTCCTGACAGGAAGAGAACAAGGTTAACGAAAGTGCACACGAGGCCATAAGCCCCCATGCTGCCGGTTTTCTGATAAGTTCCATTGTCACTGTATTTAGATTGATAAATTAGGTAAGACAAAAGTAAATAAAATATAGGAAGTAGCCCGCCAAAGCCCCTGCGGAAAGACAAAAAAAAGCCAGCCGGGTCTTATCCTCCCGGCTGGCCTTATGTTTTCCTGCGTTTTCAGCCTGTTTTTACAGGCTCGCTTCCCGCTATTCCTTTTCCTTATCGGAAACCTTTCCTCTTTTTGCTTGCCCCACAGCCTTCCATCCGTAATATCCCAGACCGAACACCAGCAACAGCAAAATCAGGAACGAACTATAAACCGACACGTTCGACGCAACCTCATACCCTTTGGGCTTGAACTCAAATACAATCTGATGTTCGCCGGCCGGCACTCGCATGGCGCGCAACGTCCAATCAGCCCGGAAATGAGGGGCCGGCTTGCCGTCGATGGTAGCAACCCAACCCGGTTGATAATAAATCTCCGAGAAAACAGCCAGTTGTTCCGAATCGGCCTTACTGGTATAAACCAGCTTGTTCGGACGGTAACTATCCAACGTAATCGTAGCCGTAGAATCCGGCTGAGGAACAAATCCCTCCAGCTCGGCGGCAAAACGCTTATCGACAACAGCCGTCTGCAACGGGTCGATCCGATCAAGCGCCTCAATTTCTGCATCCGCATTCTCCACGATCTCTACCTCGGGTACGAACCAGGCATTCCCATAGGCAAACGGATTGACCAAAGGCGGCTGCTCGGGATTGTAAATGATATAACGCCCATTCAGCATATTGATGGACGGCGAAGCGGCAAAAGCTCCCATCAAATCCTCCGGCGTTTTGGCTTCGCGCAAGGAAGCGATAATCCCGTTAATTTCCCCCGTAAGCCGATGATCGATCAGTTCCTGATACCTTCTCAGCTTCACCGCATAATAACCGCCCAGGGAATGATGGAAATAAGAGGTGGATGTCTCCAGGAAAGGATTGTTCAGATTCAATACCCGGTAGGAAAGCGACTTGTCTTTCAAAATCGCCTGGTCGGCTACCGACGGTTTATACAAATCGACCGGACTTTCCTTCTGGAAATTCTTATCGTTCAAATACCGCTTATCGACCGGCCAGAGATCGGCCAAGATCAAAACGGCAACGCCCACACTGACTGCGGTAGCCGCCGTCCGCTTATTTTTAGCCGTTACAAACCAGAAAAGCAAAGCCGCAGTGAGCAAAATGAAAACCAGTGAACGCAGCGCATCGGCCGAAGCCAGCGAAGCGCGATCTCTCACCAACGCATGATAATACCAATCGGGAAGCTGATACTGTGCATCCAACGGCGACTGAAAACTGAAAAAGAGCGTGGGAACCAACCACACAATCAAGCAAAGACCGCCCGTAATGGCCAGCGCCCCGATCAAGCCCCGCTTAAGCAGTACCTTATCGACCTTTTGGGCCAGCACTTCTTTCAAGCCCCAAATCCCGATAAGGGGAAAAACCAGGCCGGGAATAACCAGCGCCATCTCCGGTGTCCGGAACTTATTATACATCGGCAGGTAATGGAAGATAAACGTATTGAACCCATCCATATTCCGCCCCAAAGCCAAAAAGATAAGCAAAACCGAAGCTGCGAACATCCACCATTTGGCCGGGCTTTTCACCACGAACATGCCCAACACGAACAGGAAGCAAACGACCGCTCCGAAATAAACCGGCCCGGAAGTAAATATCTTATCCCCCCAATACGTATAGGTTTGCACTTCTTTGCCGACCTGGGCCCCTTTGGCCCGGAGTTCTTTATACAATTCGGAATCAGGCCCCACGGTGCCCCCGGAGGCGCCCCCGTATATATTGGGTATCAGAAAGGTTACCAATTCGCCTTTTCCATAACTCCATTGAAACGCATACTCCTTGTCCAATCCTGAAGAAGCCTTTTCCCCGCTCGGCGTAGCGCTCGTCAGTTCCGACGCTCCGCGGATGGAATGCTGCCCCAAATCCCAGTTCACATACATATTCCGGGCATTCGGCAAGACAGCCAGCAAAACGCAACCGACCATAATCGCCGTTACTTTCCCCAATTCGGCCGCCGCTTTATCGCGCAGTTGCCGAATGGCATACCCAATA
The DNA here is from genome assembly GCA_048403675.1 of Tannerellaceae bacterium. Classification (GTDB taxonomy): domain Bacteria; phylum Bacteroidota; class Bacteroidia; order Bacteroidales; family Tannerellaceae; genus Parabacteroides. The sequence continues at coordinate 10,108 of DBFJSK010000587.1, forward strand.
TAGAGGAAAAGGCACAAAAGCACCAGATAATAGGTAATCTGAATATGCCCGTTACCGATGGAAAGCGCCACCCCCAGCAAAAACAGAATCGCTCCCCACAGGTGTTTGCGTTTAAACAAAAGCGCCATTCCCGCCAAGGTAACCGGCATATAAGCAATGACATACGCCTTGGTAATATGGCCTGCCTCGATGATAATGATATTGTACGACGCAAAGGCAAAGGCAAAAGCCCCGGCAATTGCCAGCCAGACGTTCACCCCCATGACACACATCAGCAAATAAAAACAGACCAACCCTGTAAAGACCATCGCCGCATCGGCATATCCCAACACGCGCAGCGGGGCTTCGATCAGCTCGTAACCCGGCAACTTGGGCGCCGGACTTCCATACGTTACCGCATACGGCATGCCGGCAAACATCGCATCCGACCAGGCGCCGTATTCCCCGGGTTCGGCCGTTTTTTCATATTTTTCCAACTGACTCTGCCCCATTCCGGTAGCTTTGTCCATATCTCCCTGTCGCACATGTTTTCCTTCCAAAACGGCGGGAGCAAAATAAATCATCGTCACTACCAGAAACAACAGAATGGCAGCCACGTGTTTACCCACTTTTTTCAGTATACTCTGCATACGTATTTAAATATAGATTTGAATGATTTAAACTCTACCTTTCAGCCATTTGGCCGTATAAAAACGCAGGGCGAACCAGATGTGAAGCCCCCCGGTAGCCAGCGTGCCGTAATACCGGCACATCACCCGGTAACGTTCTTTCAGCGACGCCTTTCGCTGTACGCTACTCAGGCCGTCCTCCAGAAAATTCGACAGGATCAACTGCGTATTGCGGATGGTGCGGGCCTTTTGCATACAGCGGATACACCAGTCGTAATCGGCCACCAAGCGGTACTCCGTATTATAAAGGGGAGCCAGTTCGCGTTTGGCAATAAACGATTGATGGCAAACCAACATGCCCATCCGGAAACTTTTCCAGGTCAGCCGCTCGGGCGCTTTCAAACGCCGCATACCGCGCTGACGACCTTCGGCATCGACAATCATCGTCTCGCCGTATAGAATATCCGGTAAAGATACGTCCTTTTTCAACGAAGCGGCTATCTTTTGCACGGTATCGGCCGTATAAAGCGTATCACCGGCGTTAATGAACCACACATAATCGCCGGTGGCTCGTTTTAACCCCTTATTCATGGCATCATACAAGCCTTTATCCGGTTCGCTCACCCAGGTGGCGATTCCGGAAGCGTACTGCCGGATGATGTCGACCGTTCCGTCGGTGGAAGCGCCGTCGATAATAATGTACTCGATGGCGGGATACGACTGGCTCAACACGCTCAAGACAGTGCGTTCCAACCACTGGGATGCATTGTAGGTAATCGTTATAATAGAAAACTTAGGTGGTTGCATACCTTATTTTTGCGTTACTAAACGTTGATACAGTAAACGATATTTTTCAGCCACGGCCGTTTCGCTGTAATGGGATTCCACTTTCCGGAGGCAGGCGTCGGATAACCGGGCTGTTTCTTCCCCCGGGGCCAGCCCCCACTCGATACCGGCGGCTAAATCGGCGGCATCCTTATAGGCGGCTACATAGCCGTTCACCCGGTGATCGATCATTTCCGGAATCCCCCCGGTGCGGAACCCTATACAAGGCGTACCGCAAGCCATTGCTTCCATTACCGTATTGGGCAAATTATCTTCTAAAGAAGGAATAATAAACAAATCCGCACACGAATAAGCGGCCGCTATCGAGGCCGGATCAGCCATATACCCCAGCGCATGCACCGGGCACGGGAAGAGGTGAACCAGTTCGTCGGAACTATTGCCCATGACGACAATTCCGAAATCCTGCCTTCCGCGGGATTGCAACAGACGGCAGGCCTCGGCCAAATAAGCCGCTCCTTTGCGGGTGTCGGATACTTTGGCGGCTGCAAAAAGCAAGAGCGGGCGATCGGCCGGCAAGCCGAACCGGCGCCGCGCTTCGGCCTTATCCATTCTTTTAAACACCGTCGTATCGATCGGATTCGGGATGGAATGGAAGCGCGCGTTTTGCAGCAGCCCGCTTTTCCGAGCCTGCCCGGCAATCCACCGGCTACACCCCACGAAGGTAATTTGCGATAAATCGATTTGTAATTTCTTCCGATAGACCTGCCGGGCCAAATCCCAAAGGGGATGGGAAGCCATCAGCGGACATTTTTCACAAAGACCGTAGTAGCGCGTGCAGGCGCCCGGATAATGACAAATGCCGGTAGCCGGCCACAAATCATGCAAAGTCCAGACAATGGGTTTGCCGGTATTCAGCAGTCGTTGTATATCTTGTAAGGAAAGAAAACCGTGGTTGATCCAGTGCAAATGAATCACATCGGCTTCCCTTACCAGCCCGAGCCGACTGATGTTCGTGCCCGTATCGGCCAGCGATACCTGAAAAAGATTTTTCCGGCTGAACCGGTTGCAAACATAAATAATAAGCCGTTCCCATACGAAACGGACAAAATCAATTTTCCGCCCAACGTAGGTGGTTGAAACAGCGGCGACGTCGGGATCGGCTGTTTGTTTATCCCGCACCAACAGGCGGACGGCTATCCCCGCTTTGCGCAAGGCGTTCAGCAAACGACTGGCGGCTACAGCGGCTCCCCCGGTTCGTTCGGATGTATTTAACAGCAGGACTTTCATGGGGCCACGTCTTGATTTCGGGCGTCGGCAACAAGCCGGTCGATCGCCTCTTTCTGATCCCGGTATAAGGTATACAAACGAGCGGCATTGCGGCGGCACTGGCTGGCTGCAAAAGAACCGTTCCATATCCGCATCCCGCCGGCCGAGAGCGACTGGAACCCGGACTTATACCAGCCCACCTGCAGACCGTTCAGCCAGGCGCGTAAACAAAGCTCGCAATCGTCAAACTGGAATGGAGCGAAAGTAAAATCGATGTGTTTGAGTTTGTCCTCAAACAGGGCACGGTTCAACCACATGGGCGCCCGATCCACATTATGCACAAACCGGAAAGCGGCTTCCGGCAGATTTTCATAGGGCATGCCAAGCCCGAATTTCTGCGTTTCATCGAGGGTGAAATCCTGCCCGTTGTTTCCGCCGAGAATGGCTAAGCGGGGGTATTTTTCAAAGTACGCGAGGGCCTCGCGTACCCATTCCAGGTTGTCGAAATCGTCGTCGTCCTGCATCAAAGCGATATATTTTCCGTTGGAAAAACGAATCGCTTTATCGTACATGACATTTTCATACAAATCGTTGGCCCGGATGACAAATTCGTTGGCTCCTTGCATTGCCCTTGAAATGGCATCGAGATGCGCCGGCTCGGAACCATCGTCGATAACGATGATTTCGGCTCCGGGCCATTGCCTTAATTTGCCGACGATGTGTTTCACTTGAATGCTTTTATTGTGAGATTGAAT